>JAUZPT010000061.1 GCA_030705745.1 Bacillota bacterium
AAATGAAGCACCGATACTTATAAAAGAAATAGTCGAACAATGTTGTGAACTAGACATGGATGATCAAGAAAATTTACTTTTGGGAATGGAGGGTGCTCA
The DNA here is from genome assembly GCA_030705745.1 of Bacillota bacterium. GTDB lineage: Bacteria > Bacillota > Bacilli > Bacillales > Cytobacillaceae > Neobacillus_A. Next base: position 100 of record JAUZPT010000061.1, read on the forward strand.
CAGTGAAAAAAGGATTGTACATGGTGGAGGAGATGCAACTGGAAAGAATCTGGTGGATTTCCTCTTATCCAATCTTAGTGAAAATATAATTTTCAACGAAGATGTATTTGTCTACGAACTGCTAATAGATCAGGAAAATAAGCGTTGTATTGGTGCTAAAGGAAGAGCAGCAGATGGTAGCATTCAATGCTTCTATGCAAAACATGTAGTTATCGCTACGGGAGGATGCGGCCAATTATATGAATTTAGCTCCAATGCTAAAACTGTGACAGGAGACGGAATTGCAATGGCCTATTTGGCTGGCGCTGAAATTACCGATATGGAATTTATTCAATTTCATCCGACCCTTTTGTATGTAGATGGTGAAACAAGAGGGTTGATTTCGGAAGCTGTCAGAGGAGAAGGGGCTGTCCTTGTTAATGATCAAGGAAATCCTATTATGGTAGGTATTCATCCTTATAAGGATCTTGCTCCAAGACATATTGTTTCGCAAACAATTTACAAATATATAAACAAGGGTAGTCAGGTGTTTTTAGATATTACAGGAATAAAAGATTTTGAATCAAGATTTCCATCCATTACAGCTCTTTGTCATGAAAATGGAATTCCACTGGAACAAGGCAAGATTCCAGTGGTTCCTGGGAGCCATTTTCTTATGGGGGGGATCAAAACAGACATCATCGGCAGAACGTCAATTAATGGTCTTTATGCTATTGGCGAGGCATCTTGTACTGGTTTGCATGGTGCGAACCGGCTTGCAAGCAATTCTTTATTGGAAGGTCTATTTCAAGGGAAAAAGTTGGCCCATTTCATTAATTCTCAATCGAAACAAGTACTTCGATCTTCGGTACCAAGAAGAATTTTTTTACAAAAAGAATCTAATGTAAATCTGCCTAAAATTGAGGAGATTCAATGGTCGATGATGTCGAGGGTAGGGATTGTTAGATCCCGGCAATTGCTAGAAAAACAGTTTAGGTGGATCAGAAAATTTGAAATTGAAAAAAGGGACAATTTGGATGCCTACTCCACAGACGACCTAACCAAGATATTTATGTGCATCACAGCAGGATTAATTACCAAAGCAGCCCTTAAGCGTACCGAGAGCAGGGGCGGGCATTTCAGGAGTGATTATCCTCTCGAAAATGATACCAACTGGTATAAAAAACAAATTATATATAATCCAAAAGGGGAAGAGAAAAGTGAACAAATTAAAGCTGCGGTCGCAACTTGAGCAATTTTTTATGGAAGATATCGGAGAACAAGATTTAACTAGTAATTTAATATTCTCTGAAAGCGCAGAGGGCAATATTGTCTTTATTGCAAAAGAAAAGGGAGTCTTTTGCGGTGAGGAAATCATTACTGCAGGTTTTAATTTGCTAAATCCGGAAATTCGGACCGAAATCTATTTACAGGATGGCGGAACCTTTGAATACGGGCAAAAAATTGCAACTGCTTCTGGAAAGATTTCCGATTTATTACAGGGGGAAAGAGTCATTCTTAATCTGGTTCAAAGGATGAGCGGAATTGCAACCTTAACCCGAAACGCTGTAGAGGTTTTAAACAGTAATGCAACAAAAGTCTGCGATACAAGGAAAACCACCCCTGGTTTAAGGATGTTTGAGAAATATGCTGTGCGTTGCGGTGGGGGCTTTAACCACCGGTTCGGTTTATACGATGGAGTAATGATTAAGGATAATCATATCGCATTTGCAGGGTCGATAACAAAAGCGGTACAGTCCGTTCGCAGGAATGTTGGCCACATGGTAAAAGTAGAAGTTGAAATAGAGACACAGGAACAATTGATTGAAGCGATTGAGTCAAAAGTAGACGTTATTATGTTTGATAACCGGACACCTGAAGAAATTAAAAATTGGATTAAAATCGTACCTGATAGCATTATTACTGAAGCCTCAGGAGGAATAACCCTTGAGCAGTTGGCTTTATACGGCGATACAGGTGTGGATTATATATCTCTTGGGTTCCTTACACACTCTTCAAAGGCGCTTGATATTAGTGTGAAAGTAAACTGGGATGAAAAAGGAGCGGAAGAATAATGAATATCCTGGCATCTCTTCAACAAAACAAGATGATTCCAGAAAAATATAAGCAATTGGAAAAAGCTGAATTGGAAGCCCGGGTCTTAGAACATAAAAGAAAATATGGGAGTCGGTTATTTATACCAGGCCATCATTACCAAAAAGATGAAGTAATCCAATTTGCGGATTCCTCGGGTGATTCACTGAAGCTTGCACAATTATCCGCTGAAAATACAGAAGCTGAATTTATAGTATTTTGCGGAGTTCATTTTATGGCAGAAACAGCCGACATCTTAACTACAAAAAATCAAAAGGTTTTTTTGCCGGATATGCGGGCCGGCTGTTCGATGGCCGATATGGCTGATATTTATCAAACTGAAAGTGCATGGAAGACACTTCAAGCCAAATTTGGTGATACTATTCTTCCATTAACATATGTTAACTCAACTGCCGCAATTAAAGCTTTTGTAGGAACAAATGGGGGAGCGACAGTCACCTCTTCTAATGCTGAATCAATGCTTACTTGGGCATTTAAACAAAAAGAACGGATATTATTTCTGCCTGATCAACATCTCGGCAGAAATACAGCAGTTAACCTTGGTATTAGCCTTGAAGAAATGGCTTTATGGGACCCCAACAGTGATACCCTTGAATATAACGGAGACCCAATGAAGATAAAAGTAATTCTCTGGAAGGGGCACTGTTCAGTTCATGAAAACTTTACTGTCCAAAATATAGCAGATATCCGAAAGGATTATCCTGAAATGAATATAATTGTACATCCAGAATGCCGTCGTGAAGTTGTAGAATTATCTGATCAGTCAGGGTCGACAAGTTATATAATTGATGCAATCGAAAGAGCTAAAAGTGGCTCGTCATGGGCCATCGGAACTGAGATGAATCTTGTAAACCGGTTAATAAAAAATCATCCTGATAAAAATATTATTTCATTAAATCCGCATATGTGTCCTTGCCTCACCATGAATAGAATTGATTTGCCACATCTTGTTTGGTGTCTGGATAGTCTTTCTTCCGGTTTGGAGCAGAATATAATTGAAGTAAGTGAAGACATTGCGCACCAGGCAAAATTAGCACTTGAGAGAATGTTATTGATTAATAATTGATATGAAGTGGCTGCAGATTTTAATTGCAGCCACTTTTTTTAAAATGGTTTCAATCATAAATTTTATTTTGTATACATAAGTTTTTATGTAGATTAATAGCAATTTGCCCATTCTGACATACAATATATGGACTTATGCCATAGGAGGGAAATCAGAGTGAAAATCCATATCGTCCAAAAAGGAGATACTCTTTGGAAGATCGCCAAGAAATACGGCGCAAATTTTGAAGAGCTGAAAAAAATGAATTCGCAGCTCAGCAACCCTGATATGATAATGCCCGGAATGAAAGTAAAAGTTCCAACAACAGGTGGTCATATAAAAAAAGAAGCACCGATCATGCAAACAACCCCCGGAGCACCAATCAATATGGGATCGAAAAAAGAAATGCCGATTGTCGAGCACCCTTTTGCTAAAGAAAAGCCGAAGGAAATGCCGATTGCTGAAGCGCCACCACAGCCAATTGTGAAAGAAGCACCAAAAATACCGTATACTCCTAAAATGCCACAGCCAGTCATGCCGGAAATTGATATTAACAATTACTATATGTTGAATATGGCAAATATGTCTGTTCAACAACCGCAGCCAACACTCCCGCCAAAGCCGCAACCTATCCAGCCGATCGTGAAAGAGGTTCCTAAAAAAGTAGAGGCTCCAAAGGAAATGCCAATACAAATGCCTATACAAGGAGTGATTGAACAACCTATGTGTCCGCCAGAAGAGTGTATACCGATTTCGCCTATAATGCCAGGACCAGGTTTTAATTATCCATGGGGATATCCACAGCAGCCTGCGATGCCTTTTGCTCCAGTGTATCCGATGAATCCGGGAATGAACCCTGGGGTAAATCCCGGTATGTATCCGCCAATGAATCCCGGCATGTATCCAGCAATGCATCCAACGAATCCAGGAATGATGGGAGGAGCTCCAGGTATGATGGCAGGCCCTTCCATGATGCATGGTGGTGGAATGCCGTATCATGGTGATGAATCTTCTTCCTTTATGCCACAGATGCCGCAAATGCAACAAATGCAGCAAATGCCTATGATGGGACAACAAGGTTATCCGCGCCTTGAAAAAAGTCAAAAAGAAGCACCAATAGCACAACAACCGTTTCAGCCAGCTTTTGTCCCGCCGCCTCCAACAGCACCTGTGCAGCCTATAGCAGCACCTACGCCACCTATTGCTGAAATGCCAATGGCTTATCAGCCGATGCCTATAGGAGATAATTGTTATCCTGTATCACCGGTAATGCCTGGACCAGGGTTTGGACCACAGATGGGCTACCCATATGCTCAAATGCCATATGGTTACCAACCAATAGGACCTGCGCCACAGATGCAAAGTCCGATGGGCCATATGGAGTCATCAGATATGATGATGCCTATGCAAGGATATCCACAGCAGGCGCCAGGCATGCAAAACCCAATGATGGGTTATCCGCAGCAGGCGCCAGGCATGCAAAACCCGATGATGGGTTATCCGCAGCAGGCGCCAGGCATGCAAAACCCAATGATGAGTTATCCGCAGCAGGCACCCGGCATGCAAAACCCAATGATGGGTTATCCGCAACAGATGCCCGGCATGCAAAACCCGATGATGGGTTATCCGCAACAAATACCAGGCATGCAAAACCCGATGCAAGGGACTCAACCACAAATGATGGGCAGTCAAATGCCGATGATGAGAAATAGCGAAGAGGAGCAACAAGCGTTTACACCAACAACCCCTCCAGTTTATTCAGCTCCTTATCCTGCACAAATGATTCCAGCGCAGCCCCCATTGATGAATCCGTATGGGATGGGACCTTATGATCTGTCACGCGATCAAAGAGAAGGCAGCGAGTATGACGATTAGGAAGGGAGGAGACGATGTTTACTTAAATCGTCTCTTCTCCTATTTACAACAGCAATTCCAAGGTGAAATAGTAAATATGAAGCCTATTCGCCAAACTGTATTTTTTGTGCAAACAAAAACTAACAAGTACGTCATCAAAGGCTATTCTTCATACAATCGATTGAAAATACAGGAAACCTTTACTTCTACTCTGAAAAAAGAGGGTTTTCAGGATACGTATTCATTTGTGCAGCCAGCGGGAAAGGACCCGTTGCTTTTTGAAAAAATGTATCTTGGTTGCATCGAATATATTGAGCCCCATCAAGAAAATTTTTCTTACAAAACAAAAAAAGAACGTTTGGAAGGGCTCGAATTGTTAGGGAAATTTCATACTGTCACCGCTTCTTTTGAAAAAAGATACAGAACATTAATTCCGAAAGCAAAATTAATAAAAAAATGGAAAGAACGTGCAGATTTTTTTTCTGAACATCGTCCAATAGTTGGAAAATTCATCAATACAAATATCCTTGATGAATTAATGACATGGGCATACTGGTCTCTCGACGGAATGGAAAAACATCGAGATTATTTCAAAAGTGAGCCGCATGTAATTTTGCATGGAGATGTTGCACATCATAATTTTTTAAGGGCAGCATCCGGAAAATTAACTCTTATAGATTTTGATTTGATAAGTCTTGGATCAGATACGATTGATCTTGTGCAATATGCAAACCGAATTCTTCCTTTTCTCTCTTGGTCATTGAAAGACCTCCAAAAATATCCTCTTCTTCAGAAAAAAATGCAGGAAAAAGCATATTTGTATTCATTGGCATATCCGTCGGATATATTCCGGGAATGGAACAGGATAATCAAAGACAACACATACATGAATTCTGTACAAACTCAACAAGTAATGGAACTGACTATGGGTCAATTTTATTTGAGGGAAAAATTTTTCAAAAGACTTAAGCGATTTTTGGACTAAAAATTCAATTGTTGATGATGGGCAATATGTTTAGTTTTTGGTCTATTCTTACAGAATTAAAATCCCCCTTTCGTTGCAGTCTAATAATAAGCATTTGTAAGAGGGGGGATTTTTTTGAATGGATTATTGAGAATTCTGTGTGTTGCATCGCTTGTCTTTGTTTTGTCAGGATGTAATAGTAGTGGGAAGTCTGGTGCACAACAGAAGTATAATAATTCTGCCCAGCCGCTAGGGTATTATTCGAATGATAAACAAAACAAAGGTAAAAACATGACGTGGAATGACAATCATGGACCGATTTTGAAAATGATGAACAACTCACTTGGAAAAACCAATAACTCCGGAACAATTTATACAAATAGGGTGGATTTGGATGAAGCGAGAATCAAAAGGGCGGCCGCTTCAGTCAATAATGTAAAGGAAGTTCAATCCGTCGCCTTAGGAACTTCGGTCGTTATTTCCGTGAACCTTGACGATAAAAGGAAAGCAGAAAAAACGAAAGTACAGATCATGGAAGCTGTTAAGCCGTACTTGGCAGGAAGAACGTGTACAATTATTACGGACAAAGGGACGTTCAACCGGAAAATAAATCGGCATAACGACCTTCTTGAAGGCGGAGTTCGATAAAATTGATCACAAGAATGATGGAGCAAAGAGCAAATGTCTTTGCTCTTTTTTTGTTATTCATAATTTTAGATAGGATAAAATTAGTTGCAAAGGACAAAATAGTCATTGGAAGCCCATCGACTATTCCAGGATAAAGAGGTGATTGCGCATGAGGGGCAATTGGACAAAAAAAATAACTTGTTTTGCAGTTTTCATGTTTCTCTTCATGTTAGCAGACAGAACTTCCGCTTCTGTTAAAGAATCTATTGAAAAAAAGATAAAGCAAGCCGATATGGGCAAGACGGCGCCTTTCCATTTAACTGTATACTTGGAACGGAATTATCTTGACGGGGAAGTCAGTGAAGAAGTAGTAAAAGAAACAGTTTTTACGATGGATGATTTTTGGGCGAAATATAAGCAATGGCAGCTGGCAGGGATGGGTGAAAAAGGAATTTTTCTTCAAAGAAAAATCAATGATATTTCTCCATTATTAAAAGCAAATGGGTACTTTGGTGTTAGTGGAAATGGTATTTTGACTATATTCTATGGCAGGCCCGATCATTCAAAAGTCATACAATCTTTTTTTCAAATAGATATGAAGAAGCTAGAAAGTACGAAGCAAGAAGAATTATTGCAAGGAATACCTATTAAAACGAAAGATCGCTATGTTGAAGTAATAACCTCCTTTAAGCAATATTCGATTAAACCTACGAACTAAATGGAAAAAGAAAGGTCGGGCAAAAAATGTCCGGCTTTTCTTCTGTACTCTTTCTTCAACAATCGTAAAAATGTATGATAGAATGAGGTACAGCAAAGCAGAGGAGAGAAATGGGTTGTTTGAATTTATTATAGGAACGGTTGATTTTATTAGTCCGGAATACATAGTCGTGGACAATAGTGGGGTTGGCTACCAAATTGCTACTCCCAATCCATTTATTTATTCCGCTAAAATAGGAAAAGAAATAAAAATTTATACGTATCATTACGTCCGGGAAGACATTAACGCCTTGTACGGATTTGAAACAAGGGAAGAGAAAACGTTATTTACAAAGCTGCTCAACGTGACTGGCATCGGCCCAAAAGGAGCTTTGGCCATTTTGGCATCCGGCGAGCCTGAGCAGGTGGTGCAGGCAATTGAAAATGAAGATGAAGCTTTTCTCATCAAATTTCCGGGAGTAGGAAAAAAGACGGCCAGACAGATGATTTTGGATTTAAAAGGAAAACTTCAAAATATTGTTCCTGACTTTTTTCCAAACTTATTTAATGCCGATACGATTCAAGCTCAAGCTTCAGGCCATTCTGCTGCATTCGAAGAGGCAATACTGGCTTTGCAGGCACTTGGTTATTCAGAGAAAGAAATAAAGAAGATTTCACCTGAATTGCGCAAAGAACAGCTGTCAACGGACCAATATATTAAAAAAGCCCTGCAACGGCTTTTAAAATAAGGTGATAACAAATGGATGAACGGATCATTGGAAGTGAAGCAAACCCCCAGGATCTAAGCTTTGAGCAAAGTCTTCGCCCACAAACATTAAAGCAATATATCGGACAGGATAAAGTGAAAGAAAATCTGGGCATCTTTATCGAAGCAGCAAGGCAACGGCATGAAACGCTTGATCATGTTCTTTTATACGGCCCCCCTGGATTGGGGAAAACGACGCTCGCTACCATCATCGCCAATGAAATGGGAGTCAATATTCGAACGACATCCGGTCCCGCTATTGAAAGGCCGGGTGACCTTGCCGCAATCCTGACAGCACTGGAGCCTGGAGATGTTTTATTTATTGACGAAATTCACAGGCTTCCGCGATCGATCGAGGAAGTATTATACCCCGCGATGGAGGATTTTTGTCTCGATATCGTCATTGGAAAGGGGCCGGGAGCGCGCTCAGTCCGTCTGGATCTCCCACCTTTTACTTTGGTAGGGGCAACAACTAGGGCAGGAGCACTGTCTGCACCTTTACGTGATCGATTTGGAGTTTTAAGCAGGCTCGAGTATTATAAGGAGGATCAGCTAAAAAGCATAGTTCTCCGTACGTCAGAGCTGTTTGAAACTGAAATTGACGGCACTGCTGCCGAAGAAATCGCACGCAGGTCGCGTGGGACACCCAGAATTGCAAACAGGCTTTTGCGAAGGGTCCGTGACTATGCACAAGTACGGGGCAATGGTGTAATTGATTTTTCGGTTTCCAGGGAAGCTCTGGAGCTGCTTCAGGTTGATCGCTTAGGACTTGATCATATCGACCATAAATTGTTGCTTGGCATTATCGAAAAATATCGTGGTGGTCCTGTTGGACTTGAAACGATCGCTGCTACGATTGGTGAGGAATCGGATACAATTGAAGATGTGTATGAACCGTATTTGCTTCAAATTGGTTTTTTGCAAAGAACGCCAAGGGGGCGTGTCGTAACGGGGGCAGTGTATCGCCATTTCAATATGGAAATTCCTGCAGAATAAACCGATTATGAAAGAGTTCATCAATTTATTAGAAAAAAAAGATAGGGTGTCTTTATGAAAGTAGATTTATTTGATTTTGATTTGCCAGAAGAATTGATTGCACAAATTCCATTACGCAATCGAACAGACAGCAGACTAATGGTTTTGGACAAAACTTCGGGTGAAATAAAGCATGAAACGTTTCAACAAATCAAAAATTATTTTAAAGCAGGCGATTGCCTTGTTTTAAACGATACAAGAGTTTTACCCGCCAGGCTGTTTGGCGTGAAAGCTGATACAGGAGCTAAAATTGAGGTTCTTCTATTAAAGCAGCTGGAAGGCGACTGCTGGGAAACTCTCGTTAAACCCGCGAAAAGGGTAAAAGAAGGAACAGAGATCTCCTTTGGGGAAGGCCTACTGACAGCAGTTTGCAGCGGCACTTCCGAGCATGGTGGAAGAATCCTGAAATTCCAGTACGACGGTATTTTTTATGAGATTTTGGAACAGCTCGGAGAAATGCCTCTTCCTCCTTACATAAAGGAACAGTTGGATGATCGTGAAAGGTATCAGACCGTGTTTGCACGCGAACCGGGTTCAGCAGCTGCACCAACGGCAGGCCTGCATTTTACCGAGGAATTATTGGATGAACTCAGAGGTCTTGGTGTCCATATTGCATTTATCACGCTTCATGTTGGCTTAGGAACTTTCAGGCCTGTTAGTGTGGACAATGTGCTGGAGCATGATATGCATGCAGAATACTACGTGCTGACAGAAGGCACAGCGCGTTTATTGAACGAAGTCAAAGAGGCGGGGGGCAGAATAATATCTGTCGGAACGACTTCGACACGAACGCTTGAAACGATTGCCGGCATTCACGGCGGACAGTTTGTAGCAGGAAGCGGCTGGACAAATATTTTTATATACCCAGGCTACGAGTTTAAGGGAATCGATGGAATGATCACCAATTTTCATTTGCCCAAATCCACACTCATTATGCTCGTGAGTGCACTTGCGGGAAGGGAAAATGTTTTGAATGCCTATACAACTGCAGTAAATGAGCGGTACCGTTTCTTCAGTTTTGGAGACGCGATGCTTATCATCTAGTTCATCTATTTGCATGGAAAAATGGAAGGAGAAAGTGCTTTGACTGCAATTCGCTATGAATTAATTAAAACTTGTAAACAGACTGGGGCACGCCTTGGGCGAGTCCACACTCCACATGGATCTTTTGAAACACCGGCCTTTATGCCGGTAGGAACGATGGCGACAGTAAAAACGATGTCGCCTGAAGATTTGAAGGAAATGGGCGCGGGAATTATTTTGAGCAACACTTACCATTTATGGTTGAGACCCGGACACGAAATCATTAAGGAAGCAGGCGGACTTCACAAATTCATGAACTGGGACCGTGCCATACTAACGGATTCAGGCGGATTCCAAGTTTTTAGTTTAAGTGATTTTCGTAAAATCGAAGAAGAAGGTGTCCACTTCCGCAATCATTTAAATGGCGATAAATTATTTTTATCTCCAGAAAAAGCAATGGAAATTCAAAATGCTCTAGGATCGGACATCATGATGGCCTTTGATGAATGCCCACCGTTTCCGGCAACCTTCGAATATATGAAAAAATCGGTGGAGCGCACATCGCGATGGGCAGAAAGATGTTTGACTGCACATGAGCGCCCGAATGATCAAGGATTGTTTGGAATTGTCCAGGGTGGGGAATACGAAGAGCTGCGCAAAATGAGTGCGAAAGATCTTGTCTCAATGGATTTTC
>JAUZPT010000062.1 GCA_030705745.1 Bacillota bacterium
AACGTTACGAGAATGAAGACGTCAATCTACTGCAAATACAGCAAAGGGTGCTGGAACTACTCTGGATCGCATCGCGTGTGATGAGCGAAATGGGTGTTGAAACGGATACGCCTCTCTATTCATTTCAAGCGCAAGATTTTCGTCAGCTGCGCGCGGAAACAAGCAATCTGCTTGACCGAATGCGGCAGTCGTATGTGGAGCATTATGAACGGCTGGAGGCAGATTCGATTCATAAGATCAAACAATATATCATCGAACACTCCCACGAGGATATTTCTCTCGACGCGTTAGGAAAAAAAGTGGGCTTAAGTCCGATTTACATTAGCAAAATTTTCAAAGAGAAGCTCGGAGTCAATTATATCGATTTTTTAACAGAATGCCGCATCGGAAAAGCGAAGAAACTGATGGGCGATCCGGAGAAAAGCATAAAGGAAATTACATATGAGGTCGGCTATCACGAACCGAACTATTTCAGTAAGGTGTTCAAAAAAATGTGCGGCACTTCACCGAAAGATTATCGGAAGACGCTACTGGGTAAAAAAGGCTGATGTGTGGAGAGACTTAACGGAAAAGGAGAGAGGAGAATGGGACGAGTTTTGATTCATGTTAGGCTGATTCTGCTCATAGTAGCTCTATTCTGCGGTGTCTCGTCTTGCCAAAAAGATGGAGAAAGTACTATGGGGCGGGTGAACCTTACTAAGGTGTCACAATCCCCAAAACCCGTCGGCGGGAAAGCATTTGAAAAGAAAAAGATCAAAATCGGTTTCTCTATGGATACCCTACTGGAGGAACGTTGGTTGAGGGACAGAGAACTGTTCAAAAAGGCAGTGGAAGCATTAGGTGCGGAAGTGGAGATTATGGCGGCGAACGGGGATGACTCGCTACAAATTTCACAAGCTGAAACCATGATCAGTCAAGGAGTCGATCTCCTTGTTGTCGTTCCTCACAATGCTGAGGCTACTGCAACGATTGTCAATAAGGCCCACTTGGCGGGTATTAAGGTGCTCGCATACGATCGCCTCATTAAAAATGCTAATATAGACTTGTACGTTTCCTTTGACAATGAACAGGTAGGAGAACTGCAAGCGAAAGCGATCACAAGATTGGTTCCAAAAGGGAAATATGTATACATTGGAGGAGCCGTTACGGACAATAATGCCCATTTATTCAAAAAGGGTGTATTCAACGTACTTCAGCCGTTAATAGACAAGGGTGACATAAAGGTCGTATATGATCAGTGGACCAAGGACTGGACACCTGCAAATGCATTTTTAAACATGAAAGCTGCTCTTAAAGCTAATGATAATCGAATCGACGCTGTCATCGCCGCGAATGACGCAACAGCTGGTGGCGTCATTCAGGCACTCGAGGAGAAAGGGCTCGCTGGTAAAATCCCAGTTGCTGGTCAAGACGCTGAGCTTGCGGCAGCGCAGAGGATCGTAAAAGGTACACAGACGATGACCGTATATAAGCCGATCAGTACGTTAACCCAAAAAGCGGCTGAGCTTGCGGTCAAACTTGCAAAAGGCGAAAATATAAGTGCAGACAGGAAGGTGGACAACGGAAAAATCGAAGTTCCATCCGTTTTACTCTCTCCGATAGCAGTCGATAGGTCCAATATCGACAAGACGATCATCGCAGACGGCTTTCATTCAAGGCAAGATGTTTATAAGAACGTAAGGTCTTACTCATCAATACATTAGTATAAATTTCCTGGCACGGTCCACACCGGTTACCCATACGTTACTGGTACTAAAATAAGAAAAGCACATCTGGAATATTCCAGATGTGCTTTTTATTTGAAATTTCTACTAGCTCTAGTAATTGCATTAAATATTGTAGCTTACTTTTCGAAGATTAAATCTGCATTTTTTTCAACCGTAAAGGTTTTTCCTTTTTTTAATAAGAAAGAATAGTAGGATATGAAATAAGCAGCTAGAATAAAGAAAACTGCTCTCGTTGAAGGGTCTCTGGTGAATTGTTGGCTGTACATCGATGGATCTGATGATGAATTTGCCGCTGTAGCCGTGAATAAATAGGTGAGCCTATAAGCAAAACGGGATAAAAAGAGTACTAATGTTAAAAACTCGATCCAAATATGGGTTCTGTAAAAAAGTTTCCCTTGTCTGACCTCAAATAAACTATGCCGGATTGCATACCTAGTAAGGATAAGGCCCAAGATAATGCCGGCTATGTCATACCAATATGAATTTGGATGAGTAGCGCTTGCACCAAGGAGAAAGAGGGACACGATTGAAAGGATTGCAATTCTGAAGATAAGTTTTCTTGATTGGAAAAATTGAAAACCAATGCTACGCCTAATTCTGCGATATAATATAAAAAGTATTAAGAGAATAGGCATTAAGTATTGAAGTATTGTTTGCAATATATTCACTCCTTAGATAAACTACATAAACAATTCCATTATAGAGGAAAAATGGTAATTCCGAAAGAGTGAAATGTGATTTCAAGGTTCAAACAATCACCAATACATCATTCGCGGGTGAAACAAACACCCGATACAAAATATGTGTCGGGTGTTTCATAAATGGGTATAAATGAGCATTCGCCAAGAAGTAATCAATCCGTCTCACTTACAGTACAATCAGGACGAAATAGTTGCTGCAACTTCATACGAATTTTTGCCAACTTCCAACATGAACTCTAGAATGTCTTCGGCCGCATGGATATTAATAAACTCCCGCTGGCTTTTGATGATATAGTTTAATCTTTCGCCGTCATTTTCAAGCAGTTCATTCATCGTATCCTTGAGGTCGCTAATATTTTTGCAAACGACACCAAGATTTGATTTGGCCGCGAATGAAGGATTATCTTCTTCCTGACCCGGCAAAGCTCCTGTAATGATCAATGGGGTATTGGAAGCGATCGCTTCAAACATGACATTTGGGCTGCCTCTTGTAAATGCGATATCAGAATCAAGCATAAGGTCCTGAATGTTTTTGGTGAACCCGTAAATTTCTACTTTATTTCCGTATTTGCTTTTAAGAGAATTTTCAAGTTTCGCTTTTAATTTTGCATTTCTACCTGCAACGATTTTTATTGTACAATTGAAGTTGTCCAATAAGTTTTCAGCGATGTTTTGCATATTTCCGACACCTTCGCCGCCGCTCATGATCAAGCATTTTAAAGGAGTGCCTTTTTTGTAGCTAAACATCTTTTTTGGATTTTGTGATTTTCGGTAAAATCTGGAACGGACAGGGAAACCCAATACTTTGATTTTTTCAGGGGGAATTCCGTAATCAATACATTTTTCCTTGGCTTCCTTGGTGGGACTAATAATAAAATCTGCTCGTTTATCCGCCCAAAGTGGATAAATATTGACAAGATCTGCTATAAGTATCATAAAAGGAATTTTTAATTGCTGCTTCTCAAGTATGTTTAGGACAGATCCGTTGAAATTCGGATGGACGGATAAAATCAAATCCGGTTTGATTTTATCGATTAATTTCAGGAAGTTTGTTTTAATCAACGATTCAATTAAGTCGTTAACCAATGAAGGTTTAACGGAAGACAAATTCCAAACCATTTTCCAAAGGCCTTCCGCTCTTCTTGTAATTGGTCCATAGGATTTACCCATGCCTGAAAGAATTTGACCACCCATTGAAAAGCCGTCAACAACATGTATTTTAAGATCATGGTCATCACCAATCTTTTCACACAAAGATTCTGTAATGCTTTTATGTCCATGTCCGGTATTATCAGAAGAAATAATTAGAATATTTTTTGTCATCTTACGAGTACCAAGCCTTTCTTACGTACACATTATTACTTAATCATAACAAATTAATATGAAAATGATGCAACAAAAATGAATTTATAATAAATTTTTAACATTCATGGCTTTTTTCATAATTTTAATAAAAGAGGAACAGTTCTTTCATTTTAATTAAATCAGGAAGTAAAGGAGTATTACCTTATTTTGAGAATCATTTATACTATATTCGTATTTATCGCACTTGCTGCTTTTGATAATATAATAATCGGTTTATTTCCGCCACTATTTCAAACCATTGCAAAGGATTTAAACGTAGGAATCGATAAAATGGGAATCATCTCCGCTGTAACCATTTTAGTAACTGCACTTTCTTCCGTTTATTGGGGCTATTTATCCGGAAAAATAAAACGCAAGAAACTGATCATTATTGGAACGTTAATCTGGGTGCTATCGATATTTTTGACTTCAATCAGCCAAAGTTATTTGCAGCTTTTATTATGCCAGGTAGGAACAGGGATTGGACTAGGTTGCATTGCATCAATCGGGTTTAGCGTTTTGACGGATTCCATACCTTATAAATACCGAGGATTGATACTAAGCCTTTGGGGCATGACTCAGGGCTTGGGCGGAATAATAGGATCTTTGATGGCCTCACTTATCGCACCAGCTTCCAATTGGAGGACGCCATTTACAATCGTCGGATTTATCGGCTTTTTTTTGATTATCCTTTATCTTTTTGTAAAAGAACCTGCTCGCGGTGGGTCTGATCCGGAATTGCAATCACTCATTAAAAAAGGAAAATCCTACAATTATATTATAGAGCCTAAGCAAATTTTAGCAATCATTTTCAAGGGAAGCAATTTATATCTTGTGTTGCAAGCTTTCTTTATGAACATAACGACAGGCAGTCTCATTTGGCTTCCCACACTTTACATATTTAAAATTCAGCAGGAGGGATACGATTTAAATACAGCGATGATCGCTTCGGGTTATCTTTATGCGCTGTTTCAGATTGGTGGCATGACCTCAATTTACTTTGGCCATCTTGGTGATAAATTTCAAAGTAAAAACTTAAAGGGGAGAGCTCATTTAACTGCAGCATTTGTCTTTCTTACCATGCCACTATATATTCTTATGTTTATTGTTCCTATGTCTAATCTATCCTTGCCACATGATAGCAATGCATTCATCATCTTGGTAAGTTTAATCAAACAAATGGTAATGAACCCCTGGATTGCTTTGTTATTTGTGTTATCTTTTTTTGCTTCAGCTGCTCAATCGGCGAACACACCAAACTGGCTTGCTCTCATAACCGAAGTAAACCTTCCAGAGCATAGGGGGACAGCCTTTAGTGTCGCAAATCTTTCCAATAGCTTAGGCAGGACCCTCGGAAACGTGGGAGTTGGCATAGTGCTTGGTATTGTTTCGATTCGTACACATGAACCGAACAGCTACATTATCACCTTATCTTTATTACAAATTTTTCTTATTCCATCTGCACTTTGTTATTTGAAAATGGCCAGCCATAATGTTAAGGATATACAAAATGTGAAAAAGGAACTGAAACATCGAGCGGGAAAAAACTAAAAGAAAAAGTGTGCTGACCGAAATACGGTCTGTACACTTTTTTCATTTTATAGGGATGAAGGTGAGCTTGACTGAATACAATGGAGTAATCACATAAGCAAGCTGTGTGGAGAATAAATTTAAATCAATACTTTAATTATAATTATTATAAAAAAGTATTGATTATTTCATGGTATATGTTATTGTGTAGTTATAGAATAAACTAATGAGGTGATTTCGTATGACGACGAAAAAAGAGCAATTGACAACGAGCTGGGGAGCCCCCGTCGGTGACAATCAAAACTCAATGACGGCAGGTTCACGCGGTCCTACATTACTTCAAGACGTCCATCTGCTTGAAAAATTGGCCCATTTTAATCGGGAACGTGTTCCTGAACGTGTAGTGCATGCGAAAGGTGCAGGAGCACATGGATATTTCGAAGTGACGAAGGATGTTACAAACTATACAAAAGCAAAATTTTTGTCGGATGTGGGTAAACGGACTCCACTATTTGTGCGATTTTCTACGGTTGCAGGTGAAAACGGTTCTGCCGATTCGGTTCGTGATCCGCGCGGATTTGCGGTAAAGTTTTATACGGAAGATGGAAACTATGATTTGGTAGGGAACAATACGCCAGTATTTTTTATTCGGGATGCGATTAAATTTCCAGACTTCATACATACTCAAAAACGCCATCCTGCAACACATTTGAAAAATCCAAACGCTGTTTGGGATTTCTGGTCTTTGTCACCCGAATCGTTGCACCAGGTCACCATTTTAATGTCTGATCGCGGTATTCCTGCCACGTATCGCCATATGCACGGGTTTGGAAGCCATACGTTCAAATGGGTAAATGCAGAGGGTGAAGGTGTGTGGATAAAATACCATTTTAAAACCGAACAGGGAGTTAAAAACCTTTCATCCGATGTAGCGGCGAAAATTGCCGGAGAAAATCCTGATTATCATACAGAAGATTTATTTAATGCGATTGAAAAAGGCGATTTTCCTTCGTGGAAGGTGTATGTCCAAATCATGCCACTTGAACATGCAGACACCTATCGCTTCGATCCATTCGATGTAACGAAAGTTTGGTCACAAAAGGATTATCCACTACAGGAAGTGGGACGGATGGTATTGAACCGTAACCCTGAGAACTATTTTGCTGAAGTCGAGCAGGCGACATTCTCGCCTGGAACACTTGTACCAGGCATTGATGTTTCACCGGATAAGATGCTGCAAGGTAGATTATTTGCATACCATGATGCCCACCGCTACCGTGTAGGAGCCAACCATCAGGCGCTGCCAATCAATCGTGCACGTAATGAAGTGAATAACTATCAGCGAGATGGGCAAATGCGGTTTGACAACAATGGAGGCGGGGCGGTTTATTATGAACCAAACAGCGTTGGAGGGCCGAAGGAAAGCCATGAAAACAAGCAGGCATCGTATGCGGTGTCAGGCGTCGCCGATAGCGTGCCATATGACGAACATGATCACTATACACAGGCAGGAGACTTATATCGACTGTTGAGCGAAGAGGAAAGAAAGCGCCTTGTTCAAAATGTGGTGAATAGCATGAAACCTGTTGAAAGTGAAGAAATTAAACTGCGGCAAATTCAGCATTTCATAAAGGCTGATCCGGATTACGGAAAACGTGTCGCAAATGGGCTCGGATTAGCACTGGAGCAAAACGTATAAATAATATCATAAAAAGCTTGAACCTTGGTGTAAAAAACAATCATTCGCCAAGGTTCGGCTTTTTTTTTGTGGAAAAGAGGGTGATATTTCCATGCGTATGATAGGATATACCTATAAAACTTTATGTAACTGTATGTAATTTTTTTATCATTTCATGCGAGAATACACCTTCCTCAACGAAGTAGGGAGGGGATGAATCGCCTTCGAACAAGGGGTGGCTTACGCCACCTCATTTGTTCGACAATCCTCTTTATCGAACTCACGTTCTGTGATAAAATGATACTATAAAAGTAACGAATGGTTGGGGGTGCTATCGATGAAAAAAGCTTACAAATTCCGTATCTATCCTACAAAAAAACAAGCGACTCTAATCCACAAAACGCTTGGTTGTACCCGTTTTGTGTTCAACTTTTTCTTAGGAAAACAAAAAGAGAAAGACGCTTATTGGTACATCACGGAAGAAATGAAACAGAACGGGCAACTGCCTTCAAACGAGTGGAAAGGCGAGTTTTTCAATAAATACGACTCCGTAAAAGGAATCGTTGAATTGAAAGAACATTATCCATTCCTGAAAGAAGTCGATAGCATTTCCCTTCAAAAAGCGGTCGAAAATGTGAGTGACGCTTATTCCCGTTACTACAAGAAACAAAATGGTGTGCCACGTTTCAAGAGTAAGAAAAATAATAATCAATCGTACACCACGAAACAGACCAACGGAAATATTTCAATTATTGGCAATCACATCAAGTTGCCGAAACTCGGCTTGGTGAAGTATGCCAAAAGCCGTGAAGTGGAAGGGAAAATTGTGTCCGCCACCATCCGACGAAACCCAAGTGGTAAATACTATATTTCCATCCTATGTGATATGGAAATCCAACCACTCCCTAAAACTCAACAGGAAGTGGGCATTGACATGGGTTTAAAGGACTTTGCCATTCTTTCGAATGGCGAGGTCTTTGTAAATCCCAAGTTCTTCCAAAGGGTGGAACAAAAACTCATTCGGGAACAACGAACGCTTTCAAGACGAACGCTTGGCGGTTCCAATTGGCACAAACAACGGGTTGTAGTCGCCCGAATCCACGAACGAATTGCCAATGCCCGCAAGGACTACTTGGACAAAATCTCAACCTACATCGTCAAAAACCACGACATGATAGCGATTGAAGATTTACAGGTAGCCAATCTGATAAAAAACCACAAACTTGCAAAAGCCATCAGTGAAGTCTCATGGGTTCAGTTCCGCACCATGTTGGAGTATAAGGCGAAGTGGTACGGCAAAACCGTGAAAACAGTTGGTAAAACATTCGCTAGTAGCCAACTCTGTTCGTGTTGCGGTTTCCGAAACAAAGAAGTCAAAAATCTCAATCTCAGGGAATGGGATTGTCCAACATGTGGAACCCACCATGATAGAGACCAAAACGCTTCTTATAACATTCTTGCCGAAGGCAAAAGACTACTTTTCGTGTGACGGTGCGTTACACCAACCGTGGGAACCACGGGGCTAGCCTAATCCATTAGAGACCATTAGGTCTCTGTACTTAGGAATCCTCTTCTTCAAGCCCCGTCAGGGGGTAAGGATGGGTAGTTCAACCTACTAAGTCCAACAGATTGCCGTAGTGGAAAATAATTAAATAATCAATCGTTAACAGAGCAAGAAAAAGAAACAAAAATACTCCTGTTTTTTTTCGCAGCACTAACCGGCTAATTAAAATGAGCGCGGAGATAATAAGTAAAACGTCAATTGAGTAAATGAAAAATTTCTCCGTTTGGCTCAGGTCATCATCAGGCAGTAATAATGTTTTTATATCCACATGGCTGCCACGATTTTCGATATTATGAGCATAGGCTATGTGGGAAAAGGCAGATATTAAAAGTGCGAAAGATAAAAACAATGAACAAATCTTTTTTGTTTTCAACAAGATACCTCCTAAAAATAAAAAGTAAGGGCGATACAATATCTATGAAATATTATAAACTTTGGGCAGTCGCATTGTTTCTAAAAGTGGTGGGATCTTCGTGGGATGCATCTTATCATTTTAAGTACTTTTTTGAAGAATATTCAATACCTCATCTTGTGAATTTTTCCGGCTTTCTGCTCGGAGCCTTTCTTTTAGTGCAGGAATTTTTTCATCCAAGGTATTTAACGCAGTACTCGAGGAGTTGGATTACTATCGGGTACATACTTTTTTTGATCGGCATACCACTTGATTTCACCTATCATTTGCTGCGTGGACTCGATTTAACAACGTGGAGCCCTACTCACTTTGTTTATTATATCGCAACTGGAATCATGATTTACGGAATTTGGAATGGATATTATCATTATTTACCAACTCAGCCAAAATGGAAAAGTTTCCATACAATATGGGCATTTTTTATGGTCGAGGCTTTATTATTTCCATGCCTTCAGCAAGAAAATGGAGCTATTTCTCTTTTTGAGTACTTAAACCATCATAGCATTGCCTCTAAAGAAATTTTGGAGCTTATAAAGGATCCGAAGTCTCAAATATTTGGAGGAGTTCCTGATTGGGTGTATCCGGTTTACGGGTCAACAATATTAATTTTGCTGTGTGTCATTTTGAGGAAGTTTTTAACCGATCTGCGTATCGTCATTGCCGCAACTGCATTGTATATTGCTTATCGCTATGTGGCGAAAATCATCTTTTTCTCGGTTGACTATCCGACTTCTTTTGTGCCGGTCATGGCAGTGAGTATACCATTCATAATTTACATATATCGAAAAAATAATCTTTTTTCCTATGTTCTCTCTGGACTAGGTTACTTTATTGTGCTGGCTCTTATCCAACAGTTTAATGTCGCCATTACTCCACCCATTTCCTGGTCCATGTATTTGCTCGTTTTAGTAGGGAATATTGGGGCATATTATTTAGGCAAACTGATACTTTATTTGTTCGAAAATTTTTCATATACAGAAGAAGAAGTCATTATATAACAGCAAAAAGTGCCAGGCACCATCCAAAAAATTGGATGGTGCCTGGCACTTTTTCTTCTTTATTCAGCTTTTGAAGCTTCAATTTGAAGTGAGATTTTTACTTTTTCTCCTACAAGGACGCCGCCTGTTTCAAGTGCTGAATTCCATGATAAGCCGTAATCCGTACGGTTAAGAGTACCTTCTGCGCTGAAACCAACTTTTTCATTTCCCCAAGGATCTTTGCCTTGACCTTCGAAAGTTACCGTAAATGTTTCTGTTTTTGTAACTCCGTGCAATGTTACATCGCCTGTTACAGCATATTGATCATCGCTCTTTTTTTCAATGCTGGTTGAATTGAAAGTCAAAGCCGGGTACGTTTCAACATCGAAGAAATCAGCTGAACGCAAATGGTTATCGCGGTCTGCATTTCGAGTATCGATACTAGAAAGATCTACGTTAAAAAAGATGCTCGCTGAAGTTAAATCCGTTGGATCTGCTTCAACCTTCGCTTCGAATTGATGAAAGCTTCCTTTAACATTAGCGATCATCATGTGTCTGATTGAAAAATCAACGCTGCTGTGTGCTGAGTCTACTGCCCAAGTTGTTTTTGTCATTTTACATTCTCCTCTGATTTTTATTTAATTTCAAATGTCTTGAATTAAAGATAACTTACTTCGAGATAAATTATATCTTTTTTTTCTCGCTTTTGTCAAGCGATTAAGATTTCTAATTTTTAAAAAAATTATCTTTTCTTTTTAGTGAATGAGCTGATTAATCAGAAGCGGGGTGCATGACACATTCGAATAGGGGGCAAAATAGAGTGCAATTAACGTTCAGGGGGGAGAGCAGGATGGAGTATTCATTTTTATGGAAATCTCTTTTAATGGTTTTATCCAGTGTTTTTTTATTAAGATTTGCCGGAAGAAAGTCTTTATCACAG
>JAUZPT010000063.1 GCA_030705745.1 Bacillota bacterium
AGTAAATGAAAAAACGGTCGCCTTGTCTTCTGATCAGGTTGTAACGTTCGGCAAGGAAATCATCATTGTAAAGGACGATGCGGTTTCTTCTTTTTTGGAGAATGTTGATGAACTTAATATCCACAAAGAATTGGATGAGATGGTTTCTGATGTTCATTCGAGTGTTGTTCTTGAGGAAGATGAAAAGGCTGATGATGAAATTAAAGCCTTAAAGGAAAAGCAGATTGAACTTCTTAAAGGGAAGAGATTGCAATCTAGTATTTATGATGACAAGGGAAATATGCTTTTAAATGCAGGGACCATTTTGGCGAGATCTGATATTGAAATGGCTCAGGAAGCTGGACCTGGTATAATTGTGAACTTGTCAATGAGTGTGGAGGAATAAAAAAGGAGGGTCCTAAATGTGAGAGACAACTCAAGACTATTGAAATTATTTTTCCTTCTTTTTATTTGTTCAGTGTATGTTTTTAGCTTCTCACATTTTGGTGCCCTGGCCTATACTGCGTTTAATTCGCAAGATGGGCCGTTTTTATCGGGTACAATGGCAGCTTCGATAAAATTGGAAGGAAAAACCGAAACTGAGGCACTTACTGCAATTAATACTAAGAAACTTGAATGGTTGCAGCATTCTGAAATTATTCTCCGTTATAAAGAGAAATCTTTGAAACTGAATTTGAAAATGTTTGAATTTTTTCCTGAACAAACAATTAGTTCTTTGAATATTGGCCAGAACAATCCTATAAGGGTTTCTCTCAACCAAAGATTATTGGAAAAAGATTTGGATTCATTTTCTTCCAACTTTCAGATTGCGGGAAATGATCTTAACAACCTTAGCTATAAGTTGATTAATTTGGCTTCACTTTTACAAATCGGTAAATTTGACATCAATATGGAAGACTCTGTTCATACAAATGCCGATAACAGTGAAACTGTAATTAATGAATCCATCATGAAGCCGAAAAATGGCATAGTCGAGCTGAAACAACTTGCAATGGAACTTACACCGATAAACATTTCCCCACAGTCATCTTTTTCTCTGCTTGATTATTGTCAAAAAAAGGGTTTAGTAAACATCCCATCCAAAACATTGAGCATGATAGCATCAGGAATTTATCAATCAATATTGTCCACCAATTTTTCTTTGCAAGAAAGAAATACGGGAAGAGAACTTCCAGATTTCGTTGATCTTGGGTATGAAGCGAAAGTGGATCAAACCAATAATCTTGACTTTGTGTTTACAAACCCCAATGCAGATCCGTATGTGCTTAAATTTATTTGGAAGAAAGATGGAATGCACATCCAATTGCAGGGCAAGAAATTTATATATTCATACGTAGCCGTTAAAGAAGACGAGCAACATTTTTCACCGAAAACGGTAAAACAGTTTAGTCCTTTGCTTCCATTAGGAAAATCAAAGATAACAGAAACTGGGAAAGATGGCTTGCTGGTTAATGTGTATCGTGAACTATTTGATAGTAATAACCTGGTGAAAAAGGAGTTAATTGCGGAAGACTTCTATCCCCCTGTTAATCGAATTGAGATCGATTCGCTGCAAGTGCCTAAATCGCAACAGGATTCAACAGGTGAAATGGGTACATC
The DNA here is from genome assembly GCA_030705745.1 of Bacillota bacterium. Taxonomy (GTDB): domain Bacteria; phylum Bacillota; class Bacilli; order Bacillales; family Cytobacillaceae; genus Neobacillus_A. The sequence continues at coordinate 1,600 of JAUZPT010000063.1, forward strand.
GAATGGACTTAGTTCTTCACTCACTAATAATGGGGATGGGACTTCAGTTGGTCCAAATACTCCCAACAACGTAATCCCTAATCCTTCTACGACCAATCAACAACAGAGTACGCTTTCTGATTTATCAAAAATTCAAACCAATCCGATATCCACACGAAAATAGCTGAAAAATGAACGGATCACATCATTTCAAAATTAGAGCAATAAAGCAGGGATACTATGAAACATACGCGTAAACGACTTGGAGATTTGCTTGTTGAAGCAGGACTTCTCACCGAAGAACAGCTTCAGTCGACTTTAAAGGGAAAAAGCCCAAATCAGCGCCTTGGTGATTCATTACTTCAGCGAGGATTTATTACGGAACAGCAATTGATAGAGGTATTAGAATTTCAACTCGGTATACCACATATAAGCCTTTACCGTTATCCCTTTGATACAAGTTTATTTTCATTACTATCAAAGGAAATGGCAATAAGAAATTTGATGATTCCGCTTAAAAAGGATAGCGATCGGCTATTTGTGGCGATGGCCGACCCAATGGATTTTTTTGTCATTGACGATTTAAGGCTTTCCACCGGATTTCAAATTGAAACCGCTATTGCTACGAAGGATGATATCTTAAAAGCTATTAATAAGTACTATGATGTAGACGAAGGCTTTGAAGAACTTTTTGGAGAATCAGTACCACAAGAAACAACACGAGAAGAGGATGTAACAGCTAGTGACTCTCCTATTGTTCGTCTTGTAAATCAAATTTTATCTAATGCAGTTACGCAACGTGCGAGTGACATTCACATCGATCCCCAGGAAACAAAAGTCGTGATTAGGTATCGTGTGGATGGAATATTGCGAGTTGAAAGGGTTCTGCCAAAACATATGCAAAGCGTCTTGACTGCAAGAATGAAAATCATGTCAAATCTCGATATTACAGAGCATCGCGTTCCTCAGGATGGAAGGATTAAAATTAATTTGGACTATTATCCTATTGATCTTCGTGTATCGACGCTTCCAACTGTCTACGGAGAAAAAATCGTGTTGCGTATTTTGGACATGAGCAGTTCTTTAAATGATATTATGCAGCTAGGATTTAATAAATTGAACTTAAAAAGATTTACCGATTTAATTGAACAACCAACAGGAATTGTTTTAATTACAGGCCCTACCGGTTCCGGAAAATCGTCCACACTGTATGCAGCCTTGAATAGATTGAACAGCGAAGAAGTCAATATTATTACTATAGAGGATCCTGTCGAATATCAACTTGAGGGGATAAATCAAATACAGGTGAACCAAAATGTCGGCATGACGTTTGCAGCGGGCCTTCGCTCCATCCTTCGCCAGGACCCGAACGTCATTATGGTGGGAGAGATTCGCGATAAAGAGACCGTTGAAGTTGCCATACGCGCTTCATTGACAGGACATCTTGTTCTCAGCACACTTCATACGAACGATTCATTAGGAACGGTTACAAGACTCCTTGATATGGGAGTTGAGCCATTCATGCTTGCATCCTCCTTGAGCGGAATTGTGGCTCAGCGGCTTGTAAGAAGGGTTTGTCGTGATTGCAAGGAAGAACAGGAACCAACAAAGCGTGAAATTGATATTTTTATGAGGCGTGGCATGAAGATTGAGAAAATTATTCGCGGGACAGGCTGTTCATCCTGCAATATGACGGGGTATAAGGGAAGAATTGCTCTCCATGAAGTTTTAGTGGTCAACGATGAAATGAAGAGACTACTGATGAACAATGAACCACTGCAACGCTTAAAAGAGTCAGCGATGAAACATAAAACGGTATTTTTGATTGATGACGGTCTGTTAAAAGTAAAGCAGGGAATGACTACGACAGAAGAAGTTTTACGCGTAGCAATTCTAGAGTAGGAGACAAAACATGAATGAAAAAATCGATCTTTTGCTTCGAGCTGCTTTTGAATTGAAAGCGTCCGATATTCATCTTACAGTTGGCGTTCCTCCCATTATGAGAATCAATGGGGAATTGAGGAAATATGGAAAAGACCTACTTCGACCAAATGATACAGAAGGAATGGCACATGCAATTGTTCCTTCTCCTATGTGGGATGTGTTTAAAGAAAAGGGCGACCTTGATTTTTCATATGCCATTCAGGGAATTTCGCGGTTTCGGGTGAATGCATACATGCAACGTTCTTGTGTGGCATTAGCCATACGTATTGTCCCAACAAGAATTCCAACGATTGATGAGCTGGAACTTCCCGATGTTTTAAGGAAAATTGCTGAAAAGCCACATGGACTTGTGTTGGTTACAGGGCCGACAGGAAGCGGAAAATCAACCTCTCTTGCTGCAATGATCCATTACATGAACGAAACCATGAGAAAACACATCATTACCCTTGAGGATCCAATTGAGTATTTGCATAAGCATGGAAATTCCATTATTGATCAGCGTGAGGTTGGCTACGATACAATCAATTTTTCCAATGGCTTGAGAGCTGCACTCCGTCAGGATCCAGATGTCATCATGGTTGGAGAAATGCGTGATTTAGAAACGATTCAAACTGCTATTACGGCAGCGGAAACCGGTCACCTAGTATTAGGGACATTGCATACTTCGAGTGCACATGCAACGATCAACCGAATTATCGATGTGTTTCCGCCGGCACAACAACCGCAAATTCGAATTCAGCTTGCTACTGTACTTGTTGCAATTGTATCACAGCGTCTATTCCCGACGATTGATAAGAAAAACAGAAAAGCTGCTACAGAAATAATGGTAAACAATCCAGCAATCTCTAATTTGATTCGCAATGAAAAAATCCATCAAATTCCAAGCATCATGCAAACGTCAAGGGCATTGGGCATGCATACACTTGAAACTAGCATAACGGATTTGTTGGAAAGAGGATTGATCCAAAAAGAACAAGCGCTACCCTATATCGGGGAGAAGATGATATAAAATGGCCAGATTTAAATATGAAGGACGCGGTAAAAAGGGAACACAAAAAGGTAGTATTAATGCGGCTTCAAGACGTGAGGCTTTGTTAAAGCTTAAAGACAATGGAATTCGTGTAACAGATATAGAAGAAGTTGCAGAAACCTTGTTAACGAAGGATTTAAGCTTTGGTAATCCAGTAAAGCTCGAACAATTTGTTATTTTTATCAGACAGTTTGCAACTTTGCTTAAAGCGGGAGTAACCGTGGTTGATGCGACAAAGATTTTGGCTTCACAAACGGAAAGTAAACAGTTGAAAAAAGCACTATTGGATATCGAACAAGATTTGAAAGAAGGCAATCCTCTTTCCAGTGCAATCAACAGGCATCCGAAAATATTTACTCCTATGTTTATTAACATGATTAAAGCAGGGGAAGTCGGAGGAAATATGGATGGGACGCTTGAACGTTTGGCCGAACATTTTGAAAAGCAGCACCATACAAGGCAAAAAATTGTCTCCGCCATGGCATACCCATTAGTAATTGCATTCATTGCTATCGGTGTAGTTATATTTTTGCTGGTAGCTGTCGTGCCAACATTCGTTAGCATGTTCGCCGGAATGGGCGGAGAGCTTCCGGGCATCACGAAATTCGTACTAGGCGCAAGTGGCTTTATGCAATCGTATTGGTGGCTAGTTGCCATGATCATATTTTCTTTTGTTCTGAGTATCGTTTATTTAAAAAAGAATAAGGAAACGAAATTCTATCTTGATTATTTTCTTTTGCGCATGCCGATCTTTGGAAAATTGCTTCAAAAAGCAGCCCTTGCACGGATGACACGGACATTTAGTTCATTGTTTTCAAGCTCGGTTCCAATTTTACAAGCGATGACAATTGTGGAAAATGTCGTCGAAAATGAAGTGATCGCAAAGGTGATTCGCCAATCTAGAGATTCATTGGAAAAGGGCAGATCTATGACAGAACCGATGAAAAGTCACTGGGCATTTCCACCGCTAGTCACGCAAATGATTTCGATTGGGGAAGAGACGGGGGCACTTGAAGCGATGCTGTCAAAAATTGCCGATTTTTATGAAAAAGAAGTAGATACCGGAACTGACAGATTAAAATCATTAATCGAACCGTTGATGATTGTAGTACTTGCAGGACTTGTAGGAACCATCGTAACATCTATCATGGTTCCAATGTTTGAAATGTTCAACCAATTTCAGAAAAAATACTAAAATAAACTATATTTTTACAAAAAAAACAACAAGTTGTGCCAATATTCGTATCTTTTTATAGGGAATTTACTTATAATAAATGAAATAGGAAAATAGACTCATATTACTAATAGGGGAGAGTGTAAAATGTTACAACGATTAAAGAACAAAGTAAAAGATCAAAGAGGTTTAACATTAATCGAATTGCTCGCGGTTATTGTCATCCTTGGAATTATCGCCGCTATTGCTATCCCGTCTGTATTAGGCATTATTGATAATACTAAGAAAGATGCTCATGTTGCAAACGCGCAAGAAATGGTCAGTGCGGCAAGAGTGGCAGTGTCACAAAATACTAGTCTACAAGGGACTGGAACAGAATATTTAACTTTAGGATACTTAGTTGGTCAAAACCTTCTTGATACTGTTAAAGATCCAGATGGCGGTACTTATGCAGACGGTGGAGCTGCGCTTGTTACTGGGACAACAGCCCCGACAACAGGCTCTTATGTGAAAGTTGAAGCAGGAAAAGTGACAGAAGTAAAACTAGTGAATGGTACTAGAGGAGTTGAATCAGCTGCTGGTGGAACTTCAGTACCAGTTAATACTTTAAGCCGAGATAATGTTAAGTAAAATTGACATTTGGTTGGTAAAAGGAGAAAAATAGATAATTACATGGAATATGTCTATTTATATTTCTTAATCGTTGGCATGGTATTGGGTTCCTTTTTCAACGTCGTCGGACTGCGTGTTCCACTCGGAAAATCAATTATTGCCCCACGATCGGCTTGTCCGCGCTGTGGGCATCAGTTGAGATCATTTGAACTGATACCAGTTTTATCTTATTTGTTGCAAGGGGGGAAATGCCGCGGCTGCAGGTCGCGGATTTCTCCTGTTTATCCGATAATGGAATTGTTGACAGGTGTTTTGTTCGTGACTGCGCCTTATTTTGTCGGATGGTCATGGGAATTGCTTGTTGCGTTATCATTGATATCATTGTTTGTGATTATCACTGTTTCAGACATCCACTACATGATTATTCCTGATAAAATCTTACTCGTTTTTGCAGGAGTTTTTTTATTACTGCGAATATGTTCCCCTTTATTTCCATGGTATGACAGCCTTGTTGGAGCTGCAACTGGTTTTCTTCTCCTTTTGATTATTGCTCTCGTGAGCAAGGGGGGCATGGGATTTGGAGATGTAAAACTGTTTGGTTTGCTCGGTTTTGTTTTAGGTACTAAACTAGTGCTGCTATCGTTTTTTCTTTCAACCTTGATTGGAGCAGTTGTTGGATTAACAGCGATGCTTTTTGGAATTGTTAAAAGGCGAGAACCAATTCCTTTTGGACCGTTTATCGTTGCAGGCACGTTAATCGCTTATTATTTCGGCAATGAATTAATATTATTGTATATTCATTTTATCTCATAAGGATTTCGCATAAGGAGTTTTACTATGTCATTCACCTTTTCTGTCCGAAAAAATCGGATTGTCAATTTAATCATCAATGATCATTCGATCCGTTTTTTGGAATTGAAGCAGGCCCATCCACCAATTGCTCAAAGGTGGGGAGAACGTCTTTTACCGCCTGGAATTATTCATGACGGAAAAATTGTCGATATAGAGTCGTTGATAAATATATTGGAAGAACTGCTTGACGAATGGAAATTACGAAAACGTGTTGTGCGATTTTTAGTCCCTGACCCACTAGTCATTATTCGAAAGGTAACGATTTCTGCAGATATTAAGGAAGACGAAATTAAAAATCATCTATATTTGGAAATTGGTACTAGCATTCACCTTCCCTTTGATGAACCTGTCTTTGACACCTTTCTCATACAGAAAAGTGAAAATCAAAAAGAAGTTTTGCTTTTTGCCGCACCTGAGAAATATGTTATGGAATACTCGGATTTATTTTCTGATCTGGGGCTTAACCCGATTGCTGCGGAAATTTCCCCTCTTGCTATATACCGCCTTTACCACGAACTGGATATGCCACAACAAAATGAACAATTATTTGTTGTACAATTTGGATTAACGAGCGTAAATATGTGTATTTTCGATGAGAAGGTACCTTATTTTATGCGTCATTTTCCCCTGGATTTTAATTTGGATAAATGGGAACTTAAACGGATGGGATCTGTTGAAAATGAATATTACTATATTGGAGATGAAAGTGAGCTAAAGTTTCAGCTGAATGAGATTATAAAAGAAATGAACAAAATGTCCGATTTCTATCGCTACTCCCTTCAAAATGGAAAAAAAGAAATCACCAAAATTCTTTTATGCGGAGACCACCCAATGCTGAATTCTATATATGCCGAGCTATCTAATAGGTTTGACACTCCCATTCAAGAGATAGCTCTGGATGCTTCTCATAAAAGTGCTATATTACCATCTTCCTATCATTTGGCATTAGGTTTGGCACTAAAAGAGGTGAAATAATGCTAGTTGAAATCAATCTTTTGCCAAAAAAGGAAGCGAAACCAATTGGCCTTCTGTTAATATTATCTGGCTTTTTCATTCTCATTTTGTTGGCAGTAATGTTCTTTTATATGAAAGGTATTTCGTATACGAATGAAATACAGTCGTTACAAAATGAAATTAACTTAACTCAAAAATCTTCTGCTCTTGAACAAAAAAAGGCAACTGTAATCGAATCATCCAGTTCTGTTGAACAATTAAAAAAATCGATAGAGTGGGCAGAAAGTTACCCAATAAAAACGATTCCTCTTATGAGAAAGCTAACAGCTTTATTGCCTGAAAGAGGATTTATCCAGTCGTTTGCTTATGATGAAACAGGAACGATTAAAATAAGCGTCCAGTTTGATTCGGAAAGTGAAGCCGCTTTTTTCCTTAGCCGCCTGGATGAATCAAAGTGGTTTGATTCAGCAAGAATGACAAAACTGGCAGCGCAAACAATCAATGGGCCAATAACGACCGATGGTTCCCAAAGTAATACAAGCTATCTTCCTCGTTATATAGGTGATTTTGATCTGAAAGTGAATAAGGTTACTTCCAAAACAGATAAAGCCGATAAGGAAACTGTTAAGGAAGGGGTCGAAGGAAAATGAGATTACAGATAAGTAGGCGTGACCAAATTGTTTTTTCTTTCCTTTCGCTATTTTTCCTTTTAGGAATCGGAATGGCATACTTTTTATATTTACAGCCTTTAAGTACACAATTGGACCAGAAGCGGCAGAGTTTAACGATGGAACATAAATTGTTGGAAGTGGTACAAAGCAAAAATTCTGGTTTGCGAAGAAGTACTTTTGAAAATACAACAATGCTTCAACAAAAGCTTCCAGTCAAGCCGCTTACAGAACAATTGATTCTTGATGTCGAGAAAGCAGAAATAATTTCAAATAGTTCGATTAAAAGTATTGCTCTTTCAGATGAGAGCAGTACACAAGAAAATGCTGGTACTTCGACTGCAATTAATAACGCCTTCAATAATGCAGGGAATGGAAATATAGTGCCTTCACCCGATTCTTCAACTAACAAAACAGATGCAGGTGGGAATCTGCCAGCGGGAGTAAAAAAAATCACCTTAAATCTGAGCGTGGAATCTGCGGGTTATGAGGATTTCGAGAAATTTGTAGAGACCATTGAAAATTCCCAGCGAATTTTCGTCGTTGAGTCAATAGATTATAGCGGTGCAAATGAAATTACTTCTTTAGACGGGCAAATTACTCCCTTTACGTATAATTTGACAGTATCCGCATTTTATATGCCAGGATTAAAAGACTTACAAAAGGAAATACCAAAGCTTGAAACACCCGATCCTGCCAATAAGCAGACACCATTGACACAGTTCCCATAACTGGAGCAGCCGTAAAGGTATGCTTGGCAAAATAACGACTAATATGGCGAAATCATTCAATAACAAGACGACAAAAGTCTTGTTATTTTTTTTTGCAATTATGATAGGATGAAACCAATCAATGGTTCAAGAAAGGGGAGGACGGAATATGGACAAGTATAAGAACGGCAGAACGATTACGATTAAATTGAACGGAACAGAGAAAATCTATCCGGAACCCCAAGTGAATGGCTATGAGGATGATTTATATACAAACAATAACGATATTGAAGCTTTTGACGACGAACAAAGCTATGTCGAGACAGCTGCTGCAGAAGAAAAAGCGGAAGAAAGTTTTGACTGGATTCTTCCTGAAAATACAGATAATGATCTAAGTGAATATAAAATAGTAAAACCGGAAACAAAACAGAAGCTTCAAAAGCCGAGTTACTCTTTTGATAAGAAAAAAAATGATGCTTACAAGTCAATTGTTTTTGCAGTCCTTATAGCTGTTTTAGTAGGAATAAGTTTTGGATTCATCATGTTAAAACTGGTCATTTCTGACCATCCTACTAAGCAAGCAAATACAGCTGTAATAGAAGATAATCATTCAGTTCCTTTAGAGCAAAATAAAAATAGTAATGTAAAATTAAAGCCTTTTTCCACCTTTGTCATCCAGGAGGGAGTATATTCTTCAAAAGAATCAGCAGGACAAGCTGCCAGTATAGCGACTGCGAAAGGTGTACCCGCTCAAGTGATGCAAATCGACGGAAAAGAATATTTGTTTTTAGGCACAGATGTTAATAAGGAGCATGCCAAATCGATAGGCAGCGAATATGTGAAGAAGGGCTTAAAAATATATGCAAAGCAAATAACAATCCCAGAAAAAACACTACAAAACGTAACCAACGATGAGCAGCATCTTTTTGAGAGGAATTTTTCAATTTATTCGGATATAGCGGGTGCTGCAGCCAGTGCGTTGAATAATGAAGTTCCGTCGAAAGAGGCTATTAAACGAATAACTGATTTTTCAACTGAATTTTCAAAGATTGATAAAATGAATTTTAAAAACAGCAGTATTAAACAGTTAGGAAAAGAGCTTTTAATGGCTTCACAAGAGATGGTCTCTTATCGAAATGTGAACGACCGGGAAATTGCAATAAAATCCCAACAACATTTATTGAAATTTTTAACGATTTATAACTCCATTTAGTTTCGACAATATCCACTTTTATTTTCCGGGAAATGAAAGCCTTTCGAACTGATTAGGCTTTTTTTTTTATATAGTAATGTATATTCCGACAATATTTTTCAAACTTTAACAGAGAT
>JAUZPT010000064.1 GCA_030705745.1 Bacillota bacterium
AAAGAAGCAATTTTGGAATTGGATGAACGTGAACGGCTGATTGTTTATTTGCGTTATTATAAGGACCAAACACAATCCGAGGTTGCGGCGAGACTAGGAATTTCGCAGGTTCAAGTATCCCGGCTCGAGAAAAGGATTTTGCAACAAATGAAAGGCCGTATGGATCTCTAGATTCATACGGCTTTTTATTAGCTAATCAGAATTTATATCCATAAATTCTGAACGCACGAAGGACAAGGATGTCCTAGTCGGGCGAAAGCCACAGGATGTGGCGTTATGAGCGCGATAAGTGCAACTACGCCTCTGTCTTCGCCTAAAGGCTCGCCAATCGGCGAGTTTTCTTTATGTTTGAAAAAATAACCCAATTTTTGGATTTCATGAATAGAGCAATTTTTCCCCATACTACCTATACAAGGAAATCAATGTGTGGGGAGTGAATGTTTTGGAAAAAACAATCTACCTTCGCATGCGGCAGCGTGTTCAGGTTCGTCCAGATGAAGTAGTCATTTTGAAGGATATGGCGCAAATCATTGCTCCGGAAAACATCGTAGCTTCGTTGGAAGATATGGTCATCCATCGCGTTTCCAAACAAGATCAAAGCATCGTAATCATAGATGTTATGAAGGTAATTGGCATTATTACGAATCTATACAAAGGTGCAGAAATTCAAACCATTGGTCCCGCACAGACAATCATTGAAGTCATTTATAAGAAGAAGGGAGTATCGGTACCTTTCTTTCTTTTAATATGGTTTTTATTATTTTTTGGTTCTGCACTTGCCATCATGAATTTTCATGATGATGTAAGCATGCGGAGCGTTCAGGAGAAAATCTTTACCATTATTACCGGAAGACATGAATCCAAGCCTTTTCTTTTTCAAATACCGTATTCGATTGGTTTGGGTCTAGGGATGATTTTGTTTTTTAATCATGTATTCCGAAAAAGAATCAATGAAGAACCGAGCCCATTGGAGGTCGAAATGTTCAACTACCAACAGGATTTGGACAATTATGTGATTATTAATGAAAATAAAGAAAGCTTCAAACGGCTCCATGATCATTAAAATACTTTTCACAGCATTTATAGGATTTGCAGGCGGCCTGGCGGTAGGGGCTGGATTTGTTGCTTTTCTTACAGTATTAGGGATAATTCCTAGATTGACACAATTGACAAAAACGATGAAGATGATTCATTGGTATGAATGGGCAGTAATTAGTGGAGCAATAGCCGGAATCGCTGCATCTTTAAGGGACCCCATTTTCGGGATGCATCCTTTCGTCTTAATTCCTTTAGGCCTTGCGGGAGGGGTTTATGTGGGAATGCTGTCCGCAGCTCTAACTGAAGTATTAAATGTATTGCCTATTCTTGCAAAGCGTATTGGAATGGATGGAGAAATTGTCATGCTATTAATGGCGATTGTATTTGGTAAAATTTTCGGTTCGATTTTTCAATGGGTTTATTTTATTCACCATTAAACAAGGCTGAAAGGATATCAAAGAATGGGACTAAGGCGGCGGGTAATCATAATTACAGATGGAGATGAATATGCAAAAAGGGCAATCCAGCTTGTTGCTTCCCAGGTAGGGGGGAGATGCATTTCGAGTTCATATGGAAATCCCTCCAAATTGACTGGTCCCCAGCTTGTTAAGCTAATAAAAAAGACACCGAATGATCCTGTTTTAGTGATGTTTGATGACAGTGGGCTTCTGGGTGAAGGTGCAGGTGAGAGGGCGTTGAAGTATGTAGCTCAGCATAAGGATATCGAAGTTTTGGGAATTATTGCGGTTGCGTCCAAAACAAGGCAGGAAGAATGGACAAGGGTGGATGTTTGCATTGATCGAGATGGAAAATTAACGCCCTTTGGAGTAGATAAATTTGGAATTCCTGAGCTGGAAATGGGCAGATTAAATGGAGATACCGTTTATTGCCTGGATGAATTGGATGTCCCACTGATCGTCGGTATCGGTGACATCGGAAAGATGGGGAAATTTGATCAATATGAGCGTGGATCACCGATTACGAAAATGGCGGTAGAACTTATTTTGGAAAGGAGTGGGTATGAATGGAAGATTTGAGCAAAAGGGCTTGGCCGATTCCAGAATCGGTTGATGAATTAGAAAACTACATGAAACAAAGAGTCGGCTTGGGAAAAAGCTTTGATTTAGGTGTAAGGAAGCTGAAAGTCCTTCGAAAAGATGTTCATCTCTATTATGTGAGTGGACTTTGTGACACTAGGTTCATCATTGAAATTGTTGAAGAATTGGTCCGGATTAATGACCATGAAAAACTATCAACCGATCTATTTAAAATAGTCGAAAACCGTCTTGTAAACCAATCAGTCCAGCGCATCGATACTATAGATTTGGCTGTCACACAAACTCTTTCAGGCTTGATTGTTGTTGCTGTAGAAGGTTCCGGAATCGCTTTTGCCGTGGATGTCAGGAACTACCCTGGAAGACAGCCACAAGAGCCGGATACGGAAAAAGTCGTCAGGGGTTCACGTGATGGATTTGTAGAAAATATTATTCTCAATACAGCTTTGACGAGAAGAAGAATCCGAGATGAACGTCTGCGCTTTGAAATGATAAAGGTAGGCGTTCGATCCAAAACCGATGTTGCGATTGGATATCTTGAAGATGTAGCCGATCCTGACCTACTTGAAATTATCAGGAAAGAGATCCAAAATATAAAAGTTGATGGAATACCAATGGCAGATAAGACAATTGAAGAGTTTTTATTAAAGCAGGGGTTTAATCCATACCCGATGGTCAGATATACAGAACGGGCCGATGTAGCAGCGGCGCATATTCTAGAGGGACATGTGATCATTTACGTGGATACATCGCCGAGTGTTATTATTACACCCGCTACATATTTTCATCATATACAGCATGCGGAAGAGTACAGGCAATCCCCTGCTGTGGGAACCTTCGTCCGTTGGGTACGATTTTTCGGCGTTCTTACATCGCTCTTCTTGTTGCCTTTATGGTTGTTGTTAGTAGTAGAGCCTTCTATGCTCCCTGCAAAACTTGCTTTTATTGGTCCAAACCAACAAACGAATATACCGGTCATTATCCAATTATTCCTGGCCGATATGGGGATTGAATTTCTGAGAATCGCCGCCATTCATACGCCTACCCCACTTTCTACAGCGATGGGTTTGATTGCAGCTTTAATGATTGGACAAATAGCCATTGATGTCGGTTTATTTGTACCAGAAGTCATCCTTTACGTCGCGGTATCTGGTATAGGTACGTTTACAACGCCAAGTTATGAACTAAGTGTAGCCAATAAAATTACACGTTTGGTACTTTTAATTTTAGTTGCATTGTTCCATGCACCTGGATTCATAATTGGAGCAACCGCATTCTTCCTATTCTTGGTCAATATGAAAGCACTCAATACTCCCTACTTCTGGCCGTTTCTTCCGTTTGAGCCGAAGGCATTTTTGCAAATATTGATTCGCCGGGCAGTACCTGGTTCCAAAATCCGTCCAAGCATTGTCCATCCGAGAAACAAGTATCGCCAGCCACAAAATCAGACAGAATAAAAGAATCAATTGCGGAAATCCTGAGGGTTATGGTAAAGTAATTTTAACTAAATAAAGGACTAAAAAGATAAAGGTAGACAGTGTCTTAAAAAGATTCTGTCTATTATTTTTATAAAGTTAGTCAGGGGAAAGGATTGCTTAAAAATGACAATTAACGTGAACGCAAAAGGCCATTTAGAAATAGGAGGCGTCGATGCGGTCGATCTGGCGAATGAATATGGAACACCTTTATATGTTTATGATGTTTCCGTTATTCGAGAAAGAGCAAAAGGCTTTAAACAGACGTTTGAAAACGAAAATGTCAAAGCACAGGTCGCATATGCAAGCAAGGCCTTTTCAACGATGGCGATGATTCAATTGGCAGAAGAAGAAGAACTTTCACTTGATGTCGTTTCAGGTGGAGAGTTGTATACGGCTTTAGCCGCCAAGTTTCCAGTAGAAAGAATTCACTTTCATGGAAATAACAAAAGCAGAGAAGAATTGGAAATGGCGATTGAGCATCGGGTTGGATGCATTGTCGTCGACAATTTTTATGAAATGGATCTTTTAGAAATGATCTGTGAAGAAAAAAATGCGAGCGTACAAATTTTATTGCGAATCACTCCGGGGATTGAAGCACATACCCATGATTATATTCTAACAGGCCAGGAAGATTCTAAATTTGGTTTCGACTTGCAGAATGGGCAGGCGGAAGCTGCGCTCAAACGTGCTATAAAAATAAAGAATTTTCAATTATTAGGAATTCATTGCCATATCGGGTCACAAATATTCGAGACAACTGGTTTTATCGTCGCTGCTCAAAAAATTGTTGAAAAATTGGCTGCTTGGAAAAATGAACTTGATTTTGAAGCCAGCGTTTTGAATTTAGGGGGTGGATTCGGAATCCGCTACACGAAAGAAGATGAACCGATTCCCCCTTCCCAATATGTGAAAGAGATTATTGCTGAAGTAAAAACGCTTGTTGCTTCCTTAGGACTTTCCATGCCTGAAATCTGGATTGAACCGGGACGATCATTGGTAGGAGATGCTGGTTTAACGCTTTATCGTGTTGGATCGAAAAAAGAGGTGCCTGGCGTTAGAAAATATCTCGCAGTTGATGGTGGAATGAGTGACAATATTCGTCCATCGCTTTATCAGGCAAAGTACGAAGCAGTGCTTGCAAACAAACCGCTGGCTACTCCAAATGAAATGGTTTCGATCGCAGGAAAATGTTGTGAATCGGGTGACATGCTGATATGGGATTTGCCAATTCCTGAAACGAGTGCTGAAGACATTTTGGCTGTTTTTTGCACAGGTGCATACGGTTACTCCATGGCCAATAATTACAACCGCCTTCCAAGGCCGGCTGTGGTTTTCGCTGAGGAGGGCAAAGCGGTTCTTGTGGTAAAAAGAGAATCGTATGAAGATTTGATCAGAATGGATTTGCCTTATAAATAAAATAAACAAAAAAAACACCTCTCCGTTAGAATCGTTGAGGTGTTTTGCATATATTGCAAAAAGATGAAGGATATGAAGACTTTTTGAGAAATAGATCATAATAAGCTTCAAAAGCCCCGTTTATAGGAGGGAATGGATTATTTTCTTCAAATGGTGTAGAATGAATGTCGGTAGTACTAGTTTTGTTGTTATTTCTACGGAGGTCAATTCTGAATGAAAAGAAGCAATTGGTCAATATTTGGCCTGCTCATTGTCATTGCTGTAATATGGGGAATGGTATATTGTCTCTTTATTTTACCAAAATCGCTCTGATCCGTTGTCTGCCAGCATTCACAATTTTTATATAAAGGTTGGAAGGAAACTTTCCACCTCTCGGACATATAATAAACAATCTATGAATAGTAGTTTAGCGTTTCCATCACTCGGTTATGACATTGGATGCAAAAAAATGTCAAATGGTTTATTTGAGATAATGAGGGATCAATATGTTAATTCGTTATAAAAAAGCGTTTGAAAAAATTGCTATGGGTTTATTATCTTTTATGCCCAGCGAAAAGGATTTAAAAAAACTCCAGCAAACGATGAAACAGTATGAAACTGAAGAAGATTGGCAGCTTTTTCTTTGGAAAGAGGAAGACATCATCGGTTTAATGGGCGTATTATTTGTTTCAGATGAGATCATCGAAATTCAACATATTTCCGTAAATCCCTCCTTCCGCTACCAGGGAATTGGGAAGAAAATGGTGAAAGCATTTCGGGAGATGTTTGTAGATAAGAATGTACGGGCAAATGATAACACGGTGGCATTTATCGATAAATGCAGTGTTGAAGATAAAGAAATGGAAAAAGGCAATGAATAAAATTATTCGTTGCCTTTTTTCTTTTTGTCCATCTTTGCTTGTTCTCTTTCTTTTATTACACTCGTTCGATCTCTTGTGATATGACGATGTATGATATCGTGTTCGGTGGTGGAAGAACCATTATTCCATGTTAATTCTCTTTTTTTACATTCGTAATTGCATAGTTCAAGAAGTTGTGCATCGCTTATTGGCAGTGGGAAATTTGTAAAATCATTATTTTGTTTGATTTGGGAACAACGGTCATCAAGTAAAGTAAAAAGCTGGAGAGTGTCCAAACCAAGAATTTGTACCTGTGATTGATTCCTTAAGAAAATTGCCTTCGCTTTTAACAGTGTTCTCATTGCCCCAGAAAAATTTCCTCGGCGATGATGATAAGCAGAAACAGCAAGCAAAATAAGAGCTACCCAAATGGAATTTTTGTTGGAAGGATCTTCTTTTTTCCAGTATTCTTCGAGGATTTCATGGCATTCGAAGTAATCACGTTCAGCGTGGAATTGAATTAAATAATCGATATATTCTTTCGGGTACATAAATAATCCTCCTTGTCCAAGTATGTACAGTTTACCATAGCCAGTTAACTCTTCACGAGAAATTATGAAAGCATGTGTTAAGGAAGTGGTTCGTAAAGAAAAAGAAAAACCCGCCAGAAATCTGGCGGATCCATTCGACCATCCATGGTAATTAAAGCCAGGAGGCACCTACGATAATAAGCAAAATGAATAGTACTACAATTAAAGCAAATCCTGCGCCAAATCCGCAGTTTACACCAGACATATTAAAACCTCCTACTTTTTTTGGATTCTATTCCATCACATACTATGCAGGTTTTCCGATTGTGATATGGGCGAATGACACACCTAATCAAGGATAATTGGTGAAGTAGGTTGAATTTTCTATTGGATAAGCGTTTTGTTTCCTCTATACTATTAATAGTCATTAATGAACAAGACGAATTTTAGAAGAAAAAATGGTGAGTGACCATGCAATACAATGTGAAAATTGATGCGTTTGAAGGCCCACTCGATTTGCTGCTGCATCTAATCAATCGGCTGGAAATTGATATATATGATATACCGGTGGCTGAAATTACCGGACAGTATTTAATCTATATACATACGATGAAGGAACTTAAGCTTGATATTGCAAGCGAATTTCTCGTTATGGCAGCGACTTTATTGGCGATTAAAAGCAAAATGCTTTTGCCGAAGCACGAAGAAAACATCCATGAAGACGCTGAGAATATTCAATTTGAAGAAGATCCTCGTGATGAACTTGTTGAGCGGTTAATTGAATACCGAAAATATAAAGAAGCGGCACATGATTTAAAAACGCTTGAAGAAGAACGGGGTCTGATGTATACAAAGCCTCCAAGTGATTTATCCGATTTTGCGAAGGAATTGCAGCCTGAAAAAGTTGAGATGAACGTTTCACTTTATGATATGCTGGGAGCCTTTCAAAAACTTTTGCGCCGAAAAAAACTGCAAAAGCCGATGGCTACAAAAATAGCAAGACAGGAAATCTCAATCGAAAAAAGAATGACCGAGATATTGCTTGAATTGAAAAATTTAAGGCGTAGAAAAAGCTTTACAGAGTTATTTCCATATCCTGATAAAGAACATATCGTTGTAACTTTCTTGGCAATACTTGAATTAATCAAAAGAAAAGAGATCGATGTGGAACAGCAAGGGAATTTTGAAGAAATTTTTGTCGAAGCAGTCGGGGAAGGGGCCGAATCGGTTGGAACTTATTAAATGGAAGAGTATTTTGGAAAGCCTTTTATTTGCTGCAGGAGATGAAGGCCTTACATTAAAACAGATTTCCGAAGCATTGGAAATCGAAATTTCAATTGTAGAAAGCATCCTTGAAGAATTGAAACAAGAAATGGATAACGATCTCAATCGAGGTATTATCATTGTACAACTCGCGGGTACGTATCAGCTTGCCACAAAAAAAGAAAACGCGCCTTACCTGAAAAAGCTAGTCGATTCACCCGGAAACACTACCCTTTCGCAGGCGGCTCTAGAAACATTGGCAATCATCGCCTACAGGCAGCCAATTACAAGAGCGGAAATTGAAGAAATAAGAGGAGTGAAAACGGAGCGTCCATTGCACACCTTAATGTCCAAGGCGATGATAAAAGAAGCAGGGAGAGCGGAAGGAACGGGGCGTGCCTATTTGTATGGCACAACAAAAGAGTTTCTCGATTATTTCGGTTTAAAGAGCTTGGATGAACTTCCACCACTTCCTGATAGAGTGGAAGAAGAATATATGCAGGAAGAAGCGGATTTGTTTTTTGATAAATTCCAAGAAACGTTTAACTCATAATATTCGAAACATTTATATACAATCTATGGTACAATATAAGATATTTCTTAATGGACTGGACAAGGGGGAGTCAACTTGTTGATCAAAGAATGCCGTGGATATGAACTGATTAAAGAACAATCGAATACGTCAGAGGACTTTTTCAACCGAAGTGAAATTACCTTTACCGAAGACGGCACTGAAAAAACATTGCATGTTTTATATGTAAGATATTTTGATGAAAGTTTTTCGGAATTTACGCCGTTTAATCAGGAACCACTCTTTATTGAAGGTGGAAGAGAAGTGTTTCTTAAAGACATTGTTGCGCTTGTGTGCTTGTTGAAAAATCCGGGTCTTAGAAAACGCAAACGTCTTTACATCAGTTCAAAGCAGGAATTCGCCTCTTATTTTCAAGGCATTGATTTTCAAAAATTACCCGAGGTATTTCGGATTCTTGGACAAAAGCAAAACTATGAACTATCTTCGCCACTTGAGTTTATCATTGAACAGCTGAAGGCCAATTAATCATCCGGAGGGATTAAAGTGGGAAATACATTAGTTAAATCACAGCTAAACGACGTTAAGACCTTTTTGGGAAACGCAGTTGCGGTGTTGGAAAGTTTTTTGAATGAAACTACCTTGTCGCAATTGTCCGAAGGGTCAGATTCGGATAAGAAGCATAATCAAGTAATCCTTTCAAATCTTCGCAAGCTTCTCGTTTACAGTGAAGAAACAATGGACGCCTGCACGATTATTTTGAACAGTGAACCGTTTCAAAAACCGGCAGCTGAAAAAACATTGTATCGCGTTTATCATCAATGTATTGAAGAATTTTTTTCGCCCAAAAACGATGCCTGGTATGAAGATAGCCGCTCTGCGTATACGGGGAAAAATGCGATTAAGTTTTACAAACCTGTTTCCGATAGTATTGCCCATTTGGTGAAGAGCCTGGAAGGTGAGTTCCAGCGAATGAGGGAAGAACTCGAATTTTATGAAACTGATTATCGCACCAAAATGATTCAATCAAAATAATAGACATGATAAAGGGCTGGATCTGTGATGTTCATATCAGATTCAGCCCTTTTGCTATGAACAAAAATTACTTCGCATCATAAAATAGGATAGTATGTCACTCAAAAGGGGTGTGCCATGGATCATTTTCACCGTTATATTTCTGAATTGTTTAACTGGAATGAACAAATGAAAAATTATTTAGAATCGGAAAATGTGGGAGTGGAGAGTGAATTGTGGGGGAAATTAGATCGGTTTACCAATCTGATTGAAAATGTATCCAAACCTTTGTCCAATTCGGAATTGCTTGATTTACAATCAGAAGCCGAAACGATACAAGAAGATATGGAGGACTATTTTAATAGAAAACAAGAAATCGGAAGTATTTGGGTGAAAGAAACCGTCTTACCCCCAGGAGGGCACTCGGTTCCACCTCTTCCCTACGCCTATAATGCATTAGAGCCGTATATTTCAGAGGAAATCATGCGTTTACATCATGATCAGCACCATAAAGCATACGTGGATGGTTTAAATAAAGCAGAAATTAATTTAAAAAAGGCAAGAGAGAGCAACGATTTTTCATTGATTAAGCATTGGTCACGTGAACTTGCTTTTAATGGATCGGGACATAATTTGCATTCGATCTTTTGGTCAAATATGATTCCTGGAGGCGGAGGAAGGCCGAAAGGAGTTGTCCTCGGAGCGATAGAAAGTTATTTTGGCAGTTTTGAAGCTTTTAAGAAACAGTTTTCAGAGGCAGCGAAGCAAGTGGAAGGTTCAGGGTGGGCATTGCTCGTTTGGTCTCCACGTTCTAGGCATTTAGAAGTGCTGCAAACAGAAAAACATATGGATTTTTCACAATGGGATACAATCCCGCTACTTGTCCTTGATGTATGGGAACATGCATACTATCTGCAATATAAAAATAAAAGGGCAGCCTACGTGGATAACTGGTGGAACCTAGTCAATTGGAGTGACGTAGAAAGTCGATTTGAAAAAGTTAGGCCCTTAAAATGGCTTGCCTTTTAATAGAAATGAAAGGAGGAAGTGCTTTGTGCTTCCTCCTTTTGTTGATTAGAGGAGATTATAAAGCTACGCAAAATGCTTTTAGTCATATCAATCCTTGTCCTGCATAAACTTGTACAAACCACCAAAGGAAGTGAGGTTCTAGAATGGGAATAAAATGGAGATTGGGCATTATTGCCCTCCTTTTCGTGTTTTTAGCAGCTAACTTTCCTCAAAGGGTGGGTGCAGAAATATCTGTAAATGCGAAAAGTGCAGTTTTAATGGAACAGAAAACTGGAAGGGTGCTATATGAGAAAAATGCACACAAAATAAGCAGAATAGCGAGTATCACGAAAATTATGACCGCCATTTTAGCCATTGAATCAGGAAAAATGAACGACATGGTCAAAGTGTCAAAACGTGCGATTCAAGCGGAAGGTTCTTCGATTTATTTAAAGGAAGGACAGAAGGTGAGCTTAGAAGACTTGACATACGGGCTCATGCTGCGCTCTGGAAATGATGCAGCTGTTGCCATTGCAGAACATGTTGGCGGCAGCTTAGAAGGATTTATTTTTATGATGAACCAACAGGCCTCTGAACTAGGCATGGAGAATACGAATTTTCAAAATCCGCATGGACTCGATGATCATAAAAACCATTATTCA
>JAUZPT010000065.1 GCA_030705745.1 Bacillota bacterium
CTCCTCGTTTTGTCCATCATAAGCGTGATGATGGGCATTTTCACGTGCACCCATTTATAAAAGAACGAAAATTTTCACGTTCGATTTTGTTCATTTAATTTTATTATTATTAATAAATTAATGAAGAAAGAGAGAATTCTTAAATGGAGGTGGAGTTCATTTGGAGATTTTACAAAGATATATTTCAAATGCCCTTAAGTAAATCCTTGCTCGAACTTAAAAAAGACTTAAAAAACACGTCCGTTAAAAAAAGAACTCTTACCTCCGATGAACATAAGTTGGTTAACCAGATCAAGGAGAAAACAAAGAAATTTAATCGTAATAATCTGACAAGAACAAAAGCGTATCTAGATTTTTATAATAATCATCCCGAAATACATTGGTCTTTTTTGGCTCACATGGTATCAAGGAACGGCGGCTGGAATATGACCGACTTGAAGGGTGAGTTCCTTGCCAAACTAATGTCCATGAAAGATAGGATCACCTTTTTTTCCTTTATAGAAAGAGCAAATTGGCTGATCTTCAAAGATGCCTTCCCTCAACTTCTTCTATACGAAGAAACCTTAAAAAGGCATAAAGATCTCACCCATCTCATTTCGCATTTTGATGTTTCTAGATTCATGGAATCAATTTGGAAACATTTTCTCCATTTTAATGATTCTGCCATCCTTACCTTGGGACTTATTATAAATGAACAAAACTATATTGAAAAAAGGATCGTTCAACATAATGAAATGAAAAAAGAAGTGTTTGGCACTTTAGAATTTTTATTACAGGACCTCCTCTCCTTGAACCAAATCCTCTTTCCTTATGACAATAATGGATTAGTAAAGCTAGCAGGCCTTACCGTCCATCATTTTGAAAGTTTGCACACCCGCATACAAATCGGAAAAAAATTATATAGTGTTCTCTTTAGTGATGGGAGTGTTTCTTTACAGGTTCATAATTGGGCTAAGCGGAACCCTCATACCGGTTCTAGAAAGGATTATTGGCCATTGTTATTCAATGTTGTCAATGAAAGTGTTCCGAGTAACAACTATTTACAGCGATTAAGCTCATGTCAACTCCGAACAGGATCCCCTAGATTTTTTAGTCCTACTTTGGAATTTGCATGGAAAGATACAGTTCAGAATAGTGCTGAAATAGGCGATTGGTATAAAGATTGGCAGGTCATTGAATACTTGGAGTTTATGGAGGAACCTGTAAAGGATGAAATACAGGGTGAATATTGTAGAACATTAGAGCGGCTGGAGCTAGCCGCGATGGCTAAAAAAGTGATTTCTATATTTGATTAGTGCATTCCTTAGTTTGACCGAATTCATAAAAAAAACCTTATTGGTTTATATGATCTTCGAAACATTGTCCAAACAAACAGCCATACTTCTTCCACAAATAGCAAAAGCCGCTCCCTTAACGACAGGAACGACTTCACCTCTATGCCAGCAAGCAGCTGTCGGGACTAACCAGGGGGCTTGCGTCTTTTGTTACTTGAATCGTATGGCTTCAAACTTTTGACTATTTAGTACTAAACAACTCTTCCATCGCTTTTTGCAAATTCGCTTTTATACTTAAATTACTAAAATCAAGACCGATACTTACAATCGTCTGTGCAACTTCAGGACGAATTCCAGTTAAAACTGTCTCTACTCCTAAAAGCTTTAAAGAAGCTATAACTTTGAAAATACGGTCTGCTACCATCGTGTCTACAATGTAAACTCCTGATAAATCTAAAATTAATCGTTGAAGCTGTAATTTATTTGCGGAAATTAACGTTTCTTCCATAAGCATATTAGCTCGTTCCGTATCGATATTACCGATTAACGGCAAAATAGCAACTCCTTTTGTGAGAGGAACAACAGGAACCGATAGTTCAAGAAATGCGTTTTTGGCATTTTCAAGTGTCATTTGATGTTGTTGAACATACGTCAAACTAAAGGCATATGCAGCGTGGTCCAAAAGCGGATTTAAAATAGCCCCTAACTCAAAGACAAGGTCTATTGACATATTGTTTTTCTTTATATCGTCTTTAAGGGATTGCCAAATGAACGATCGATAATATCTTGTATCTTTAAGTGCTTCATCTAATGGAGCACCAAGTTTGAAAACAATCTCTCCTGTTTCCTTACCCCATTCCGTAACCTTTTGAAAAGCCGCCTCTTCGTCTAAATGGTCCTTGAGTATTTCGCCAAACAGACTGATAAAATGGACGCGCATTTGTATAATATCTTCTTCAATAGAAGCAAGTTGTCTTTTTTCCTCTTCGGTAATTCCAACAATTCTGCTTTCGTGTACTTTTTTAGCAATTTCAAGTTTATTTTTTAATAAATTTTCTCCTAATAATCGCAATGAATCTTCCATTTTTTCTACCCCCAAGCTTTCCAGCGTTCTTTTAAAAATTTACGCTCTTAATAGCTAACTCAATAATACCATATGTATTAGGAAGTTCACACTTTTGACGATTATGACCGAAATACTGAATGACAATACAAAAAAATATAAATTCCTGTCTTAAGCAAATACTAGTTTAATAAGCTAAATAGTTAAGAGTTAACAAATACTTACAAAATAAGATATAGTATAGTTAGGGGGGAAAT
Source organism: Bacillota bacterium (assembly GCA_030705745.1). Taxonomy (GTDB): domain Bacteria; phylum Bacillota; class Bacilli; order Bacillales; family Cytobacillaceae; genus Neobacillus_A. Next base: position 2,595 of record JAUZPT010000065.1, read on the forward strand.
TAATGAAAGATGAATTAAGATACATTGGTGAAAAAATCACTCATAATGCTGTTTCAATAGCTCAAAATATAGCAAAAATGCAAGGTGAGGACTACACGCAAAGATTAAATGAAGCCGGTATGCCATATCCCCTGCGACTTGAACTTAGGACAGAAATAATCCGCTTTTTTGGACAGGCTTTGTACGAAAATTTGGATTCTGTCACTGAAAACGTTATAAATTGGAGCAAAAAGTCAGCCGAACTCGCCATTCATTATCATGTATCATTAAGCGATTCTTTAAGAGCAGTCTCTTCTTATCGAAATGTAATTTGGGATGTATTCACTGAAGAATTGGTTCAAAGACAGTTTGCTGCAATTACCATGCTGGATGTATCAAAGATTATTGATCCTTTACTTGATTTGGTAAGCAGAATATACGGTGAACTATATGAAAATCATAACAATCGATTAATGGATATCGCTTATACCGCGCTTGAAGAACTTTCGGTTCCGGTTGTGTCCATTGTCGATGGGATAGCTGTTATTCCCATAGTTGGTGAAATTGACACACACCGTGCAAAATTAATTATGGAAATTTCATTAAATGAAGGCGCACGATTGAAATTACAAAATATCATTTTGGATTTTTCTGGTGTTCCAATGATTGATACCATGATTGCGGATAAAATCTTTCAAGTTGTGTATGCTCTAAGACTGACTGGTATTGAAGCTATGATTACAGGAATACGTCCGGAAATAGTACAAACCATTGTGAATCTCCAATTGAATTTTGGTAATATAAAAACCTATTCAACCATGCAGAAAGCATTAAAACACTTGGGTGTAAAACTTGTAACAGCTTAAAACCATTGCATAGGCGGTTTTCAATGAAAAAATGCATCCTCTTGGGTGCTTTTTTTCTTTTACCAAATTTTCTGAAGTATTTTTAATAAATATGGTTAATACTTGTTGGAAAATATGCAGCTACCATTAATATTTTATAATGAGAATATTTTTATGCGAATTTCAACTGTTCTTCCGCTTTCTAATGAGTAGCTTCAAGTAATCACGCCATTAGCAGTCAGTACTTTTGATCTATCATGTAGTAAAGAATTCATGTGCAACGGAAATTAATATTATCAGGATTGTACTCGAATAAATAAGAATTCTCATTAATATTTCCTGGTTATTAAGAAATACTACCTTTATTAAAAGAATCGTTACTGTTGTGGAATGCTTTCTTAACTGTGCCAAACGTGCATTCCCTTTCACCACTTGAAATTGGAAAATCACTATTAAGTAACCAATTCGTAGTGGGATTAAATTAGTTTTTATAGGAGACCAGTTTCCATGAGAAAACATTTTTGGATGATTTTCATTTCGTTATTTAGTTGTTTATTCTTTTTTCAAAAGGCCAACGCAACGAATAGTATTCGAAATGAATACGAAAATACTGGAAAGGTTATTTGGGAAGTCAAGACGACGGAAAAAATAGTTGCTTTAACATTCGATGATGGACCAAATCCTCTTTATACTCCAGACATTTTAAATGCACTAGCCAAATATAAGGCGAAAGCAACATTTTTTGTTACTGGTGAACAAGCTGAAAGATACCCTGAGATTATAAAGCGAGAAGCTAATGAAGGCCAGGAAATCGCTAACCACACGTATAATCATCATTATAAAGATGATTCAGATTCAGACAATTTAAAAGAAGAATTAATGAATACAGCGAATATCATAAAAAAAATTACAGGAAAGAAGCCAACACTTTTTCGCCCTGTCGGTGGTTATCTTAACAAACAAATAATTAATACGGCATTCAATAATGGCTACCTGACAGTATTATGGTCGTGGCACCAAGATACAAAGGATTGGAGTAAACCCGGAATAGAGAAAATCACTGAAAATGTCATTTCAGATACTCGACCAGGAGATATCATTATTCTTCATGATTCTGGTGGAGATCGTTCACAAACTGTTAAAGCTTTAGAGAATATCTTGAAAATATTATACAAGGAAGGATTTACTTGTGTTACCGTCTCTGACATGTTATATCGTTCAGAATCAATCGTACCAAAGCCATTTCAAGTAACACCTTAAAGTATAAGAATTTGTTTAAAATCGGACAAACAGTGCAAAATAATTTTGAAACTTTATGAAAGGAGGCCAAATAATGACAAATAAAAATGATAATCGCGAGCGTAAAAACAAGTATCCAAACAGTGCGAATAATAATGTAGAAGCATCAAAGGAAATAAGCATTAGAAGCGAAATAACAAAGAAGGATTTAAAGAATAAACAAAATTAAAAGCACAAAAAAAAAGTTCAAGGCAAATGCTTTGAACTTTTTTGGGAAATAAAAGAACATCATTCTACAATAAAACATCCACTGCCCCTCCACTTTAACACATTACTTTAATGGGGGTCAGGCCCCCAGTGCTTTAAAGCGTGTGAGGTTTGATGTTCTTGCGAGCAATTCATTCAATTAAAATGAAATACTTCGAGATTTGTCGTACTTTTAACGAATAACGGGTGTCTAGGATGACCCTCTCTCGTGGTTCCAAGGCACAGTAAATTATGAGATTTTAATTGTTGTTCTAATTCTATATAATTTTTATGATGAATCGTTACATGTTCTCCCCAAGCAACAACCTTCACGGCGGCATCTGAAAGTGCACTTTCAATATGAATATTATTATTCGTACCAGTAGCTTCTTCTTTAGTAAGAGATTTAAGCTCCTTATGATTGGTCGCCCTATATGCAAAAACATTAACAATTTCTAATGAACCGCAATTCCACCGTTTCGCAAATGATATACACCGAATCGTGGTCGGATCATCTGTTGATTCATTAGCAGTACTCGGATTTAGCATAATAAAAACGGCTTTTCTAGGATTCTCACTATCCCATATCCTTTTCAAAGAATAACGGTAATCACCTTTGATGACGGCTTCCTTTTCCAAAAGAATTCCCCCTTAAGCTTGGCTACTCTATAAATCATATGTTTCGCTTAATAGAAACAAGCCACTTAAAAGTAATTCTTTTTTTCGGTTCTGCATCAAACTACTTTATCTCATCACCGCAATGGGGGTCAGACCCCCGGTGCGTTAGTGCAATATTGCGATGGTGGTAATGCCTCATCGAGTTTTAATTCTTAGTTAATTGGTAACCAGAATAAATATCTTCCCAGTTTAACGGTCTTGCTAATCTTTTTTCTATCTTATCTATCGGTTTAAAACCAAACTTCTCATATAAGGAATGAGCATCATCGGTGCCAAGGTTAAAACTAGTACCCCTCAATTTTGGATGTTCAACAATGACTTCCATTAGCCACTTACTTAGTCCTCTTCCTCTATAATCGGGAAGTATAAAAACATCACCAAGCCAAGCGAATCTAACTAGATCGGACACTACACGGGCGAAACCAATCAGTTTCGCATCCCCGTTTGACGGATCTCCAATATAAATCCCGTAACAAAGTGTTGAATTATCTATTGACGCAATCACAAGCTCCTTGGCAATGCCTTTAGCCCAATATGATTCAGTAGTTAAAAATTGATAAATGGTTTCAGTGTCAAGATAACTCTTATTGGTACTTATTGTAAATCCTTCTCGTTTCCATTGCATTGTTTCCTTATTTATCATTGAGTTGGTTCACCTTCTAAATTAATATTCCATTACACTTTTCACCTTTTTTTATAAAAATGCCTATATCCTTCTCTGATATATTTACACATCCTTTCGCGATATTTATGTATTAATTTATTCTATTCAAATCAAAAAATCCCTTTTTTTATTGAGTGTATTGATAAGTTCTGTAGAACGTTAAAACTCTAAAGCGCCGGGGGTCTGGCCCCCGGCGCTTTAGAGTTTTAACGCATTGGGGGTCTGACCCCTTACTTTACCTATTAGTTTCTCCTTAGTTTTCTGGGAATTTTCTTTGATAATGTGCAAGTGCAAGGAGCGGAAAGACATAGCGATAACTATGATAGTGAATATATAAGCCGCCTGCCATTCCCTGACCAGTTGGATAGTCTGTTGTCCAATCGTCTTTTTCTAAAAACTCAAGTAAATAATTGATTCCTGCCTGTATTTCTTTTGTCGGTCGATCTGCTGCTGAGATAAGGGCGTCTAGTGCCCACGCAGTATGTGTTAACGTGCTTTCCTTTAAAGGTACATATGTTTTTTGAAGATCGCTATTACAAGACTCTCCCCATCCACCGTCGTTATTTTGGACTTCCAGAAGCCACTTCACTCCTTTTTTAATAGAGCTATTGGTTGATGGAACTCCCACAGCCCTCATTCCTGTAAGCGCGGACCATGCCCCGTAAAGATAGCAAATCCCCCAACGTCCATACCATGAACCGTTTTTTTCTTGATTATTAATTAACCATTTCACGGCCGCCTGCACCGCTGGATGATTTTTTGAAAGATTTGTATAGACACCGAGAAATTCTAACGTTCTCCCCGTTAAATCCGCACAGGAAGGATCTGCTAGTAAAAACTCTCCTTTTTCGATCGGCAAAAGCTGTAATAGACGACTATTTGTATTTTTTTCAAATGCAGGCCATCCACCATCGGAATTCTGCATAGAAAGTACCCATTGAATTCCCCGATTCCATGCGTTCCTGCTACTGGTGCTTTTCGGCACTCTGCTCGCAAGCGACCTTAAAGCAGCAGTTGTATCATCAACGTCCGGATTCAGGGTATTCACATTGGAAAATCCCCAGCCACCTGGCAAACTAGCCTGATTGTGAACGACCCAATCTCCATATTTATATTGCTGGCGTTGAAGGAGATACTTGTTTGCCTGTTTAATCATTGGATCAGTTGGAGATAGCCCCGCTTGTTGCAACGCGGAAGATAGTAAAGACGTATTCCACACGGAAGCTGTGGTGTACTGAATATGGGTGAATCCGTTTATTTCGCATTTCATCGATTTTAACCCATTAAAAGCGTTGATAATGACCGGATTTGTTTTAGAATATCCTAGAGATAATAATGCGAAGACCATTAAAAACGTCGAACTAAAATAACTATACAACGTTCCGTCTGGTTCAATTCGATCCAACATATACTGTTTAGCATGCTCAGTCGCCGCCATGTGAAGCTGTTCCGGCAATCCCACCAAGCCTTTAACCCCTTGTTCTATAATATTCAAAAGCGAACGGCTGGAAACAAAGTCATCCTCCCAAGATCCCAATTCACCTCGAACGATTAAATCCGACAAATCAGGACTATTTGGTGAGCGAACTCGAAATTTCCGATCTAACAGAATCATAATCGGCGCGAGATTTACTCTACCAAAGACCGAAAGGCTGTAGAAATTCACAGGAAAAGACTGCGGCAATAAAATCACTTCGATTGGTATCGGAAAAAACGTCTGCCATGGGAGCTGTCCGGTAATATTAAGCAAAATCCTCGTGAAAAGCTGCGAATTTCCGAGTCCCCCTTTAGATAAAATGAATGTTCGTGCAGCCAAAGCCCTTTTGTCTTTTTTATCAAAATGGCCCGAATATAGCAGAGCGTAATACGCTTCAACAGTTGAATTTAAATTTCCATCCTCTTCATCGTAAAAAAGCTTCCAGGAACCGTTTTCTTCCTGTTTACTCAATATCCGTTCGACAAGCAGCTTTACTAAATTTTCTTCGTTTAATTCCAACGTCTTAATTAAAATAATCATGTAAACATCTGTAGAAATTCCTGTTTCAAATGGATACTCCCATGAGCCATTTGGAGATTGATACTGCCTTAAGATCTCGATAATCCGATTCATACCGCCAGCGATTTTATTTTTCAAAATATCCACTCCTCTCCTCAAAAAACCACTATATCCATACATATTCTTTAAACTTCACGAGAATTCATGAAGGATAGTGAAGTCATCTTTAGAGGAAAACAAAAACCGATCCCATAATCGAGGGATCGGCTATTGCACGTTCATATTTTATTAAAATATCAAATTTTACTTAAACCAGCCTTTTTCTTTTAAATGCGTAATCGCTTCGATTCGGTTGGTGACATCCAGTTTGTCGAGAATGGTGGAGATGTAGTTACGAACGGTACCGGTGGTGATGCTTAACTTGCTCGAAATTTCCTTCGTATTTCTTCCGTCTGCCACCATTTCGAGCACTTCCATTTCCCGTTCCGTTAACGGATTTTCCTCACTATACACATCGTCCATCAGTTCAGGAGCATAAATTCTTTTTCCGGCCATGACACTACGTATCGAGCTCGCAAGCTCTTCACTCGGGCTATCCTTTAACAAATAGCCTCGCACTCCTGCCTTTAATGCCCGTTGAAAATACCCTGTACGGGCAAATGTCGTTAAGATGATGACCTTGCTGCCCATCACTTTCAGTTCCTCCGCCACCTCAAGACCACTTTTTCCTGGCATTTCAATATCCATCACACATACATCCGGCTTTAATGTTTTTACGAGGTGAAGCGCTTCTTCTCCATCGCTTGCTTGGCCGACTACTTCCATATCCTCCTCCAGATTGAGCAATGAACCGAGCGCCCCTAACAGCATTCTCTGGTCCTCCGCAATTACAATTCGAATCATTTTGCTTCCTCCCTCTCTGTTAACCTCACAACATTCGGTACTTTAATAATTAACGTCATACCTTTACCGGTAAGGATATCAAGCCGACCATTCACAAATTCCAGCCGCTCTCGCATTCCCGCCAAACCATTTCCCTTTGAAAAATTTTCTTCGGTGACGTCGAACTTTCCATCATCACGCACAGTAATCACGCTTTCATTCGCCGATTGTTCAATGGAAACATGACAGGAGGAAGCCCCGCTGTGCTTGACTACATTCGTGACTGCTTCCTTTAAACACATGCTTAAAATATTTTCGGTAAGCAAGGAAACGTTCGAAAGAGTAAAATCATCGTCCGATACAAAATCAATTTGAGCCGCCTTTAGAATCTGTTTCACCTGCAGGATTTCGTCCTTTAAACGAATGCCCCTCATATGGGCGACCATTTTTCTAACCTCATTCAATGCGGTCCGAGCGGTTTGCTGTACGTCTTTCAGTTCCTCCCTAGCCTGTTCGGGATCTTTATAAATTAACTTTCTCGCCAAATCGCTCTTCAATCCAATCAACGAAAGCTTTTGACCAAGCGTATCATGAAGGTCGCGGGCAATCCGCTGGCGTTCCTCCAATTTAACAAACTCTGCAATTCGTTTATTTGCATCTTCCAATTTGTCCTCAAGCTGCCCACGCTCCTGGCGATGGCGAAGGCTGAACGGCAACAGAATGATGCTGATTCCGACAATGACGACAAACGGCAATTGTTTAATGAACAAAGGCTCCTGGACAACAATTTTATAATTAAAAGCCGCAATGGTACCGACCAAATGGATAAAGTACAATGTAAAAAAAGGGATTCGATCTTTGATATTCCCTATAAAATAAGCGAGAAAAAAAGCGAAATAGACGTAACTGAAAAGCGTCGTCGAGGTGATCGATATCGCAATAAGAATGCATGTCCACAAATAGACAGGCCATCCTTTGGAGATAAATGCAAATCGATAAAATAGGAAAAATGAAAGAGTTAGAATAATACCTATCAGGATATTAACCGTTGATTCGGATTGAAAAATAAAATAAAAAGGCAGAATACTTAAAACGGTCCAAAGATACGGAGAAATGCCCGTACTTTTCAACAAATTCCAATGTCTTTTTAGCATCTACGAAACCTCATTTTTACATCAAATATCGTTCTTTTCTATATTTTAACATAAACATTTTTTTCAGAGTATAAAATGAATATTCAAATACTCCCCTTATCGATTACTGGAATAAGGGGAGTTTTTTAAAAATATTTTTTTATATATCTGTTTTTGGGTGGGCAGAAACCGTATTTTTTAAATATTTTTTTACATGTTTGAAACCTACAAAAGTCTTGCTTTTTTCATCCCACAGACGGAATCGAATGGACGTAAGACTTGTTGTCAACGAGATCGTCGGTACATTTTGCAAAGGAAGCGTATTTTTGTGCGCTTCTTCAAGCTTGTAATTCGGAACCCTCGGGCTTAAATGATGAACATGGTGGAAACCGATATTACCAGTCATCCATTGCAGAATTTTAGGCAATTTATAAAAGGAACTACCTTCCACCGCTGCTTTTACATATTCCCAATCTTTATCTTCTTCAAAATAACTATCTTCAAACGTGTGCTGGACATAAAACAGCCAAATGCCA
>JAUZPT010000066.1 GCA_030705745.1 Bacillota bacterium
ATCGGGCTTCCGTGATGCATGATGCAAAGATGCTCACACATTTCCTCAACATGATCCATTCGATGGCTTGAAAATACAATCGTCGTTCCGCTCTCCTTTAAATTTATGACAGCTTCTTTTAACAATTCCACATTTACTGGATCAAGGCCGCTGAACGGTTCATCTAATATTAACAATTTAGGCTTATGGATAACTGCTGCAATGAACTGAATTTTCTGCTGATTTCCTTTTGATAGTTCATCCACTCGCTTATTTTCGTATTCAGGTACCTTGAAGCGTTCAAGCCACACTTTAAGTTCAGCAATCGCGTCTTTTTTTGCCATTCCACGTAACCTGGCAAGATAGACTAGCTGATCCTTCACTTTTAGTTTTGGATATAAGCCTCTTTCCTCTGGCAAATATCCGACCAAATGGCTTTTCGAATAATCAATATGTTGTCCTTCCCACGTAATTTCACCGTCAGTAGGATCGATAAGACCTAAAATCATTCGAAAGGTTGTCGTCTTTCCAGCACCGTTTGCCCCAAGGAAACCAAACATTTCTCTTTCTGGTATCGTTATGGACAAATCGTTTACCGCCGTAAACTGACCGTATCTTTTAGTAACATGTTCGAGCTTTAACACCATATGTATTTCCTCCTAAATTCTCCCTTTATCGAGTATATCAAAATGAACATATTTATTCCTATAGTTATTTTTGCACTTTTTAAAAAATTATGTAAAAATAATTATCATAGATTGCATTTGTTTTAAAGGGGGATTATAAAGTGGCAACGTATAGATTAACTGTTTTTGAAAAAAATGGAGAAAAAACACTTGAAGAATCGTTTCAGGCAAACGATGATGCTGCCGCCAAAGAACTTGGCACGAAAATGCTGAAGGAAAAGAAATTTCTCGACAAAACCCATCGCTGCACTTCGCCTGCAGGAAAACTTTTATTGTTTCACTCGTAGGGAAGGAAACAGAAAGAGGCAAAAGAAGCCGGAATGGCTTCTTTTTTATTTTCCAATAAACATTGGTTTTCTTTTTTCGACAAATGCCTGAATGCCTTCGCGATGATCTTGTGTTTGTCTCATTTTAAACTGGCCGTGTTTCTCCAGTTCCAGCATTTTCAATAATTGCGGCCGGTTTTTTTCGGCTAAAATCATCTTTGTTTTAACCATCGCTTCAATCGGGCGCTGCAGCCAATCGCTAACACGTGCCTCAACCGCTACATCAATGCCATTTTCCGAGACTTCATGAATGAGTCCAAGCTTTAATGCTTCATTGGCTGACAAACCTTTGCCTTCCCAAATCAACTGCTTCGTCTTCATTTCACCCATTCTTTTTTCAAGGAAAAAGTGTGCTCCTCCATCCGGAATCAAGCCGATACCAATAAAATTCATGGCAAGGACGCTAGTTGAATCGGCAATGATGAAATCTGTCGCCATTGCTAAACTGAAGCCAAGGCCCGCTGCTGCGCCGTTTACCGCCGCAATCGTCAGCTTTGGCATAGTGTAGAGTGTGACAATAAGTTCATTGATGCTTTCCATAATCGGAAAAAAATCACGTTCATCTTTCATCGTGATCATCGATTTAATGTCTCCACCTGAACAAAAAGCTTTCCCCTCTCCCCGCAATACGACAATATCGATCTCATCCGATTCATTAATATCCTTTAAAGTGGATACTAATCCTTTAATCATTTCATTGTCCAACGCGTTTAGAGATTCAGGCCGGTTCATCGCAACCGTTGCCACTCGTCCGTCTACAGTTACTTGTACCTTCTCTGTTACAAAATTAATGGTCACTCCAAACGCCTCCCGTTTCTTTTTCTTGTATTTAAAATGATAAATTGATTAAAAAAACAAATTTTCTAAAAAGAATGAATTCTTTGTAATCATACCATTTTACCATACGATATATAAAGCATAGGGGGTATTTTAGACATAAATAAGAAGCTGACTCAAAATAATGCTTGTTGGTGTGCCGCCTCCGTAATAAACGGTCGTGATGCGTACCCCTTTTTGCTTGAGCCACTCCCCTATTTTCCTTACTTCATAATGCAGCCCACCAAGGAAGGAAATCAACAACCATATCTCAGATAAAAAAATATCAAAAAAAAGTCACTAGCAATCATAGCTAGTGATTTTTTACTATTATTTAGGATTTAATAATCTTCATTTTCTTCAAAAACTCGATTGGCTGTTGCTTTCTAAAATGTTCCTTTACCATATATGCTACACCGTGATCATTTACGGATCGGGTAATCCAGTCAGCAGCCTTTTTCACGGGAAAACCGGCATTTCCCATCGCCACTCCAAGACCAACTTCTTCAATTAAAGAAATATCTTCATTGCTATCGCCAATTGCAACCATTTCATTCAGGCTGATGCCGAGGTGTTCCCCTAAAGCCATTAATCCAGTCAGCTTCGATACTCCGTAAGGAACAATATCAAGGCGCAATGGAGATAATTCGATTGCCTCTATTTCTGCAAATGTACTCATTAATGCCTTTTTCGCATCACGCAAATCTTCCTCCTCCTCAAAGTACGCTTCAATTTTGGGAGGTGAGACTGGCTGCTCTATTAAAGATTCACTGATGGAAGGAACAAATTGCTGTGAATAAAAAACCGGGTCTCCTGTTGTAAATACGGTTTTTACAAGAAGATCATTGTTAATCTTTTGTTTATTTGCCAAAGAGAAATCCTCATGGACGATGCGGATCTGGCATGGAAATCCTTCTAAAAAACGGACGGAATCATAGGTTGCTTCTTCGCTAATCCGCTTCACATATATCGGTTTGGCATTAGGGGCAGCAATATAAGCACCATGATGCGCAACTACGAATGATTTCAATTTTAATGCCTTCGCCACTTTTTTTGCAGATGCTATGCTCCGTGACGTTACCAAAGTTACATAAATCCCCTTTTGCTGTACATAGTCAACGGCATCCTTCGTCGTTCTATGGATTTTTCCGTTCGATTGCAAAAGTGTTCCATCGATATTTAAAGCAAGCAAGCGATAAATCATACTGCGGCCCCCTGTTCATGGTGAAGTAATCCTTATCACACTTTTATGTTACTTTTTAATGTAATAGAACAATTGAACTGGATTCAAACGCAAAATAAAAAGACCCAGCCTATTTCGTGGGTTATTCCTAACTAGAAATCTTAATTAAGGGAAATGATTTACCAACCACATACTTATAAAAATTTTTATCAACCTGCAAAACTAGGATTCTTTGGTGCTTTATTTAATGAGCGGCATCAATGTCATTGATTAGCCACTTGTTGCCAACATTAACGAACGTTATGTTATGTTTTTCATACAACTTCATGTCTCCCAATTGAACGGTGAATTCAAATAAACGTACATCCTTTCGTTGATAAAGAAGTTTAGCATGTGATTTGTCCCATTGAGCGATGCTGCCGCCATCCGCATTCGGTTGAGCCATTTTTCCTTTGTATCCAATAAATCCGTATTTTTTCATACCTTTGGTGATGGCGTTAAGTGTGAATGCCTCGTTAAGGTAGCTGAAAAGTTTTTTCTTCGTATCAAATTCAGAGCAGAAATAACGATAATCCATCCCTTTATATTTAAAACGATCTGATGAACAAACCGGATTTTCTATCTTATTATTACTGCCCCCGATCATGCTCCAAAAATGTTCTTGCGCATTTTGAGCCAACTTTACCGCTTCCTTAGCCGTCAAATTATTCTTTGTTTTCTGCGCATAAGCATCTCCACTAAACGTGAAGAGTATCATTGCCGCCATCAACAATCCAAGAAATTGCTTCATTGTCTATCCCCCATTTCGAAATTAATTGTTTTGCTTAGAGTTTGACGGTGAATTAGTACAAATGTTACAAAATTCAGTTAAAATTTTATTCGCCCACCCGCCAAAAATTTGAAACTCTTATTATAAAACAAGGTTATGTTAAAACGCATTGTAGATTTATCTAATTATGTTGATTGGAGCGGAAAGCGAGTGCCTGGAGCGGAAATCAACAGGTAAATATAATATAGACTAAACAAAAAAAGGCAGAAGCTCTCGATTAATTAAGAGTTCTACCTTTTTCATCTTATGATAACTTTTTCAGTGGCCGGCCTATTTCAACCGGATCTTCTCTCTAACTGATAGTAACTTTACATTTTTCCGTAAAGTTCCTCCAGAGGCTTCATGATCAACTGATTTAATTCACCAATAATCATTCCCATTCGCTGTTCCGCTTCCATTAGGTGGGAAATTTTTGGGTTTTGCTGTACAAGTGCGACAGTCTTTTGTGCCTGCATAACTTCATCCTGTGAAATTTGCTGCCCCTGCATTTGTTTTTGTTGCAATTCCATTTGTACACGGCGGAAATTCTCAAACATTGCCCTTGCAGAAGGGTCAGCATTCACTTCATCGTACATCTTTCTTAATTGCTTATATTCGTCACTCTGACGTATCACTTTCTCTAATTGAGATGCGGCATTCATTAAATTAACATCCATCATTTTCACTCCTTATCAGGTTAAAAAACTCAAAAATAACTATAACAAACTATTCATACGATTGCGAGAAGGTGCAACAGCCTCGCGTTTTCAATAATATCCCGGAATTCTTTTCTATTAAAAATATAAACACCTCTCCACACTTTTGCACATACGATGAAATATCAGCTTTTGCCCATATCAACTGGTTAAGGGGGAATTGAGCTTGACTGGTTCATTCCTTTCTATATCGATCGCACCCATTGTTCAAACAGCGGGAAATGGAAACTCATTTCAAGCCTCCTCCCGACTTTTGAAAAAGTGGAATATTAAAGAAAACACCACCGTTATTCTTAAAATAGGAAAAAAAGAGATGAATGTAGAAGTGCACTCGGCAGAAATCCCTCTCTCAGAAATTAATTTTTCAACACAGCTATTAAATGAGTTTTATTTACCAAACCGTGAACATAAATTTCTTGCAAAATATATTTCTGAAAAAAACACACTTCAACTTGGCCCAATTGTCGGTTTGCTAACCGATTTTCAATTAAACGATAATAATGAACCCGATTTTCGTTCCATCCATGCATTTTGCGAGGAGCTTCATCACGGATTATTCAGCTTGGGCGGTTTCTTTTATGTCTTTCAGCTTAGCGACTATTCGAACAGTACTATTAAGGGCTATTATTTCTCGGATGGTGAATGGACGTTCGGTGAGCTTCCTCTGCCTGACGTCATTTACAACCGGATTCACTCCCGCAAACTCGAGTGCATGGAAAATTTTCGTTCGGTTCTGCAACGTGTTAGCAACCTCCATATTCCCATCTTCAACGAACGATTTTTGTCCAAATGGGAAGTGCACAATCGATTAATGCAGGAAGAACATATGCATCCTTACCTTCCCGAAACCATCCTTTTTTCAAAAGAAAACTTGTTATATATGATCGAACGCCATGGTACTCTTTTTATAAAACCGATTCATGGAAGCCAGGGAAGAAGTATTATTAAACTTACAAAAACAGATGATGCTTTTTGCCTCCAAACCTCCTTTCTTTCCACTGGCAACATACCAATACAGAAGAATTCAATTGAGGCTGTTTTTCGTTATTTACAGCAATTGTTCCAAAAAAAAATGTACATTATTCAACAGGGAGTTCCACTCGCATCTTTACAGGCCAGGCCGATGGACTTTCGTGTATTGTGCCATAAAAATGAGCAGGAGCTTTGGAAAGTAACGTCTCTCGTTGCAAGGATTTCCAACGAAAATCATTTTGTTTCGAATATTGCTAGGGGCGGAGAATTGATGAAGCCCCATGCAGCATTGTCCTCAAGCTTTAACAAAGAAACTGCCATGGAGATCATTGCATTAATGAAAGAACTTTCCGTTGAGACGGCATCCATTTTGAGCAGCAAGGCAACAGGCTTAATCGGCGAGCTGGGAGTGGATATCGGGATTGATTCTTCAGGAAAGTTATGGATTATTGAAGTAAACTCGAAGCCATCGAAAAATTTCGAAGACCCCGGGCAAAAAATCCGGCCATCTGCAAAGTCTATCCTAACGTATTGCACGATGCTCGCTTTTAAAGCTACAACAGAACAGGAGGCTTAACCCATGACAACCAGCTTTGGTATAATGTCCATCAATTTGTCCAGTGAAATCACTTACTTTAACGAAATTGCACAACGCGCAAAGGAACTTGATATTGAATGTTTTCGTTTTATTCCTACAAGCATTGATCCGGTCACGCAGCAAGCAGCGGGATTGAAGTTCGATGCAGACAATCAATCTTGGATCAAGTGTGAGTTCCCTATACCAACCGTCCTATATGACCGTTGCTTTTATGGAGAGGATGAACATTCCAAGCAATGCCTTCCGATAGTGTCCTGGCTAAAGAGCCGAAAGGATATTACTTTTTTAGGTTATGGGCTTCCCGATAAGCTTGAGCTTTATCATTCTTTGTCACACACTCTATTGGCGCCGTACTTGCCTCCCTCCTCGCCAACAACTGATGCAGAGTTCGTACTGCATCAACTTGAAAAGCACGGTAAGCTTATACTTAAGCCGATTAGTGGCTCGCAAGGCTACGGAATTTATTATATAAAGAAAACAGAACGTAATTTTCATGTGAAAACTGAAAAACAAAAGCAGATCATTTCGCGTATTTTCCATAATGAAGCGAAGATTACTCAATGGCTATCTCAATTGATCAAACAGCATAAATACTTGCTGCAGCCCTATCTTGAACTGTCCAATAACGATTTGCAGCCGTTTGATATCCGGGTTTTTTTGCAAAAAAATGAACAGGGAATCTGGACAGATCGCGGAAAAGGACTAAGGATCGGAAATACTGGTGGCATTCTTTCCAATCTCAGCGCAGGAGGAAAAGTTGCTGAATACGAATCTTGGATAAGTTCAATTCCTTTAAAGCAGCAAGAATTTATTTGCAGTGAAATTGACTATATTATTCAACATCTTCCCCGCCTGCTGGAAGCAGAATTCCTTCCTTTATTTGAACTCGGAATAGACATTGGCATTGCAAAAAATGGGTCGGTCTGGATACTCGATGTGAATTCAAAACCGGGCAGAAAAGTCATTCTAAATACAAAGCCCGATTTAACAGAAACTCTTTTTCTGGCTCCGCTACTGTACAGCAAACATCTTGGGACGATAGAAATGAAGGAAAGGAAGCCTTATCATGCGAAAACGTTATCTCATTAAAATCGACGATAACAGACAGTCTGATATTTACTGCCCTCCATCGCTATTAAAAAACGGGCCTCTCACAAAAATTTCATTTGGATCACTTTCTGTTGAAGCAAATTTCCTTGCTCATCCCGAGGAAAACGAGAAAATTGTGATGGGAAGAAAAATCTTCGAATCTATTCACTTTCCCGATTTCCAGGTACCATTGCATGTATTCATCACACAGCAAACACTGTTCATCGGACCATTGATTGGCATTTTCACAGCTGGTTTCACCCCTTTCCCCTTACGGCCCATTGGAGAGCGCTCCATGTTTTTTTCAAAGCTTCTATCTGTAAAAAAAACGGTTGGCGCACTCCCCTTTTTATTTGGCGAACAACACATTGATTGGGAGAACGGGCTAATTAAAGGCTACTTTTTCCATGAAGACGGCTGGGAAATTCGGAATGTTCCTTTTCCTAATGTAATATATGATCGGCTTCCCAACAGGAAAACAGAAAACAATTCGACCCTAAAAAAGGTAAAGGAACGGCTGCAAAAGGATTACCTCATTCCTTGGTATAATCCTGGTTTTTTCAATAAGCTGGACGTGCATGAAAAATTGATGGATGACCACACAGTTTCAACATATTTACCTGAAACGCTCCCTTTTACATCCTTTTCGTCTATTGAAGTCATGCTATCCCAATATGGCCATGTTTACATGAAGCCCATTAACGGAAGTCTTGGTTTGGGCGTACATCAAATTTTATTCGATAAGAACGAAAACGAATATTACTGCCGCTATCGTGATTCTGGTGGAATCAATCGCCTGAGGAAATTCAAAAGTCTTGAATCGTTATTCAAAACAGTTTTTGGGCAAAAAAACTTGGATCAAATGATCGTGCAGCAAGGAATTCACTTAATGAAAATTGAACAACGTCCCCTTGATTTTCGCGTCCACACCAATAAAGACGATACAGGACATTGGAAAGTGACCGCAATTGCTGCTAAAATAGCCGGTCCGGGAAGTGTGACGACCCATTTAAAAAACGGAGGAATGATTAAAACTCCTACTGAGCTCTTTCTCCCGCATGAAAGCGAAACCATCATTTCCAAGCTTACACAAGCGGCATTATTGTTGAGCAGTGCCTTGGAAAAACAAATGGAAGGAATCATCGGAGAAATAGGTTTTGACCTCGGAATTGACCGTGATGGAGAAATTTGGCTATTCGAGGCAAATTCGAAGCCTGGTAGGTCTATTTTTACACATCCCGAATTAAAGGAATTTGACCTGTTGACGCGTAAGCTTTCAATTGCCTTTGCCATTTTCCTGACAGAACAATCGATCAATCATCCGGAGGAAATTTTCAGATGAACATCTATTACGATCATTCCTTGGCAAGCTGGTTTCATGAAGAGCTTTCAGCGATTACATTTGGCGGGGAGAAAAAAGCGTTGCTTCGTGGTAAAAAAATATCGCAAAATATACTTACCTTTCCTGTGAAATTGCAAAGTAATCATGCAGGTCCTTTGATCGGCATCATGGCCGGCAGGAAAAAGAACAACTCCCCTGCAGGTAATATCCGTCTTTTCATAAAAATTCAAGAAGAGCTTCTGAAACGAAATGGAATAAGCTTTATTTTTGCTCCTGA
This sequence comes from Bacillota bacterium, assembly GCA_030705745.1. Lineage (GTDB taxonomy): Bacteria > Bacillota > Bacilli > Bacillales > Cytobacillaceae > Neobacillus_A. The sequence continues at coordinate 8,793 of JAUZPT010000066.1, forward strand.
TGACGTAAGAAAACATTCGATTGAAGGCTTGATTTATGACCCAGTCAAGGGGGGTTGGTTTAACGTAACCGTTCCATATCCTGATATCGTCTATAACCGAATTCCATACAGACGCTCTGAAGCAGCAGGTGATTTTCGGCACATTTTCGAGCGTTTCAACGAAAAAAAAATACCTTTCTTTAATCCTTTTTTTATCGATAAATATGAACTATACCTTCTTTTGAACGAGCATCCTATTTTGAAAAATTTTCTCCCTGCAACCATTCCTGTCAATGACAAAGAAAGAGTACACCGCTTTTTTAATGATTATAAAAAAGTCTACTTAAAGACCACTCAATCATCACGTGGAAAAGGTATATTCCAATTGGCTGCCGAAGGTGATCGTCTCAACCTTTACCAAGGAAAATTCGTGGAGAGCTTCGAAAATTTCGAACAATTTTGGGATAGTTGGGGGGAACGATTCCAAAGTACAATTTCCCTCGTACAAGAGGCAATACTTCCACAAACCTATGACGGAAAACGTTTCGATTTTCGCATCCTAGCCCATGCTGATTTTGACACCTATATGGTTACCGGCATCGGAGTCAGGCAATCGATCGATCAAGAAATCACAACCCATGTGCCAAACGGCGGGAAAGTAATCCCTTATGAAAAAATCCAAACACCGGAGCATGATCTTTTTGTAAAATCAATTGTAGAAAATGCAGGCAGCTGGCTGACGGCTCGATGGGGATTTTTTGGTGAATTTTCGATCGATGCAGGCATTAGTCAATCGGGGCATTATTATTTGTATGAAATCAATTCAAAGCCGATGAGCTTCGATGAACCGGAAATCGAGGAACGTAAAATTCAACAGTTATGCAGATTATTTCTGCAATTGTCCCAGTTCCCGGAAAATAATGATTTTTGTGATATTTCATTTCTCCCTTTACCCGAGAAAGGGTACAATCGATGAGGGGGGATGAGATGTTAACACACTTTCAATATAAGCCATTATTTAGCAATGAAAAATTGCCTGGTTGGCAATTTTCCTTTTATTTTAAAAAACAAAAATTTACAGGCTTCTACCATCCGACAGGAGAAATTGAATGGACCGGATCCGTTTTTCCGGATAATCAGGACGACGAAGTGTTAAAAAAACAGCTTCATGAGCTGATGCTCTTTCACGTGTACGAATAATATTTTTCATTTTCCTTTTAATCTTTTTTGCATGAATTTCTTCCACTTTCACAAAATAACTTACATCAATGGTGAAAAGGAGATGCGAATATGTCAGACAAGGATTGCAAGGATTCTTTGCATCAAGGACGAGATAAAGCATTCATGGATATTGACAGGATGATTAATGAGGGAATGTCCGGCGGCACCGTCCACTATCGCCAAAATGCAACAAACATAGAAGAAGCGCATGAAATAACAGATGAAGCGCCACCTACAATTACTAATTAAGAAACAAAAAGGCTGTACCTGAATCATTCGATTTGATTCAGGTACAGCCTTTTTCGCTCCCTAAAAAATTACCTGCTTTTCACAATCATATTGACTGCTTCTTGTATTGCATCCTCTGCAGACCGGCCTTCATTTTTCGCATCAACAATACAGGTTTCCAGGTTTTTCGCGACAACATAGCCTAAGGCTCGATCCACTGCTGAGCGGACAGCAGATAGTTGGGTAACGACATCTTTACAATGCTTTTCCTCTTCCATCATCCGTATTACCCCACGAACCTGGCCTTCTATGCGTTTCAGGCGATTTTTCATTTCCTGTGAATACTCCATTTGTGCCACCTCTTTCACACACTCAACCCCTTTCAGAAAAAAGACTAATATGTCCTTCTGCAAATAATTGGATAAGTGTGAATCAATTCTAATATTTTTTTTGACGTGTTCAAACTGCTATAATAAAGTGTTCCGCTTTTGTTTTACGATTTACACATACAAATGCGTATTAAAAAAGGTAATAATAAAAACTTTTCATGAAGAGGAATTATGAAAT
>JAUZPT010000067.1 GCA_030705745.1 Bacillota bacterium
GTTGATTGGAGCGGAAGGCGCGAAGACTCCTGCGGGAGTACGGGTCAGGGGAGATCCCGCAGGAGCGAAGCGTCGAGGAAGCTCCCCGGCACGCCCGCGGAAAGCGAAGCGCCTGGAGCGCAAATCAACCGACCTGTTTAATGAGGTAATTTCTAATAATATTACAACATATTAACGCGGTGATTTGATAAAAAAAATAAAAAAAATAAAAAAAATAAAAAAAATAAAAAAAATAAATAAAATAAAAGGCTGTCGAATGTTTTTCGACAGCCTGACGGGCTTAATTCCCGTTATTTTTTATGACTATTATCTTTTCCGCCCATATCCATCTTCATATTATCCATTCCGCTCATCGAATTGCTTGAATTCTCCCGATCACTTGGAGTTCCGATCACGAATTCCTTCTTCGGCATGTTATGCATTCCTCTTGCCGTAACATGGGAAACGATATAATATGTTCCTTCCTTGGAGAATGACTTATCCAGACGATAAATTCCATCTTTTTCATGATGAATTTTGATCTTTTCGTGTTGTTTATCTTTGGACCTCCAAATTTCAAAGGAAACTTCATTCGCATCCTTCACTTTTTCTTCTCCGTATGTAACTTTCGCTTCAAATGTGATCGGACTGTTTAATTTACCTTTTTCCGGTGTAACACTTAAATCCACATTTAACATTTTAGGCTCTTTCTCGTTCATGCCTCCATTTGAAGTGCACCCGGCAGACAACACCATCAGGGCAGAAAATAATAAGAACCAGACTGCCTTTTTCATTATGCTTCAACCTCTCAATCAATGAATTCCATTAAATCATTATGTAATTGTATCAACTCTAGTTTCTCTTTTTTTTCAATCGATGAATTCGTTAACCTATTTATAGCAAAATAATATTTTTCATATTTTGATTTACGAATTCTCGGGTGAGAATTTTCATCTAGCAGCTCTCTTTTAATCGCTTCCTTTAAAATCACTTCACTGCTTTCTCGTTCACTTGTCAATAATCGGTGATTCCAAATGCTGCGATAAGCTTGCAAAAGGTTATCGTAGTCTCGTGTTTCACTCATTTCCTGCTTCACCTCTATAATAATTCATTTACTCAACTTGTATTGTTACATATTTATGAACGGAATGGCAAAAAATAATAGTAATTCCCTATTTAGAAAGGAGATATCATGTCTACACCATATCGATGTCCTAATTGTAAGACAAATAGAAGCAGATTCAATTTGATTCAGCAAGTAGCACACTCTGTAAAAATAGATCCCCAATCTGGAAATGTGATACAGCAATATACACAAGAGGACCTAGAACCGTTCCATATGCCATATCGTGGACCTGAAATGAAGGTGCAATGTGCCACATGTGGACTCGTCTAAGATGAACTAACCTTTATTAAGTTTGGTGAACAGCCAATATAAAATGTGCCACACAAAAAAAACGCCTCTCCTTTCAAATTATGAAGGAGAGGTTATTTTGCATCATCCATAAGATTTGCATTTTTCAGGAATGCGCTATCGATTTTCCATGTCTCGTTTGTTGAAAACCTCACAAGATGGATTTCTCCATGAAATTGTTCATTTCCTCTATTTTTCAGTTGCATTTCAATTGTAACTGGAACAGATATACTAATTTGATCGGTAAGATCCTCTGCAGGCAATAACGGCATCCGATTAATTCTGATGTTCTCAACCCTATTTAACACACTGCGCCACTTAATTGGCTGCAAGGTGATTTGCGAAAGAATTGAGGAATCTTGCTGTTTTAAGCCAATAATATAGGCATGGATTATATCGTATGGACTTGCGTTATTAAGATATTCTTCTAGATGGCCACCAGCCTTTAAAATCATGAGCTGATGGGATAAATCAACGCTGTTCGAACGATGGGTTGAACTGCCATAAAAATGAATGCAAAAATGGCCAGGAAAATTGTTTTTAAGCGCTCCTCCTCCATGAGGCATTCCATGCATGCTAGCAGCAATTAATCGATTTTGATATAAAATATAAATGGAACGTCTTTTCCAGCTCCATTTACCACCGTATATCTTTTTCATTATTTTCGTATCTTTTGGAGTCAATGGCTGTACATCGGCATGGCTGCTTCCAGCTCTTCGTTGAGCCCGAAACATGCGACCGGTTTTCATATCCACAACTGTGAATTTCGTATATTTTGGCAAGATTTTGTCGGCGTCCACCCACGAGGGCATCTCGATTTCAAAACTAATCATATTTGTTGCTAATGTTTCGTGTCCATTAAGAAATAGAAGGAGAAACAAAAAAACGGCAGAACAATTTTTCATTTTCTTCACCTGATTTCGGCATGTCAAAACCTTATATAAAAAAGTGTTGCCTCTTTTCAGTATTGTCATGCACGAAGGAAGCAGTTCTTTTCTCGATTAAGTGAAGAATCAACTTGAAGGCATAATTACAGGTTAAACGTATTAAGACCTCTCCAAATCGCTTAATTGCTCTTTAATGGCCTTCCAATCAACGTTTTCACCTATAAAAACGACGTTTAAAGGCATATTCATATATTCTTTTAAAAATTGCGGCATTCCATATGAAAATTGGAACAAATATGGATAACCTGAATCGAGTTTCACATATCCCTTGATTCGATAAATGGTTTCGGGAAGACATTGTAAAAACGAAATAAAATCTTCTTGTTTTATTTCATTTTGAAATTGGTATACAAAGGTTGATAAATGCAAATCCTTTTGACTAATCGTTTTCACATCTTCTCGTTCGTGAGAAAGCTGAAGCTTTCTCACAGATTGAAGTGAAATCTGTGAATGAGTCGTTAGAAGACACGGGGCATTCGCATTCAGCGCCTGTATTTCATAAGAAATAGCTGCTTGTTGGGACTCAGTTAGTTCGTCTGTTTTATTTATGATGACAAAATCAGCATGCCTTACTTGTTCCAACACCAACTGGTGCAATTGAGGATTAAGATTTTTTCTATCGAGCCATCTTAAACCGTCAACAGTCGTGATAATTCCTTTTACGATTAATTGATGTGCAAACAATGGTGACAGGATAGCATCCAATACTTCTACAGGATGCGCTGCCCCTGTCGTTTCAATATAAATGACTTCCGGTTTTTCAAGCACGAGCAAGCCCTGGAGCTGGGCTTCCAATTTATCCTGTAAGGTACAGCAAATGCAGCCTCCAAGCAACTCCTTTAAAGAAACATCCTCTTCAATTGCATCAGAGTCAATTGAAACCTTTCCAAGTTCATTCATCATGACAGCGACTTTTCTGCCCAGAGATTTTTCGTCTTCTAGTAGCCTTTTTAATAAAGTAGTTTTCCCGCTTCCAAGGAATCCTGATAATATATACACTTCTGTCTTTTTCATTATTTATCCCTCTCACGGACGTTATCTTCAATCAATTCATTCAGTAGTTCTTTAAGAGTTGACTCAATCTCTTTCCCATTTCGATTTGTCAAATATCCAATTTTTTGAAGCCATTCAAATTTGCATTTCCACAATGGAATATGGGCATTCGGAAAATAATCGCCTTCTGTTTCGATTCCTATTTCTATAAAGGATTCATAATCCTCTTCGAACAATTCACTATAATCTGCAATTTTACACTTTCGGATTCGGACCATTTCAATAACGAGAGTTTGACCAGAACCGAACTTATTTGAAAATTGATCTTTTAACCTTTTACTTAAATTTTCACATTCTCTTTCTAAGTGGATGATTTTATCCATTAAATGATCGTCAAAATGGATAATCTGTTTCACTTTCTCACCACCCCGTTCTTAAAATCACGTATTCCAATGACCCATTTTATCTGATTTTTAAAGTGCTTTCAAATATTAATCACCATACTTTTTGATCATCAAACGGCCACTGCTCTTTAAGATAGAAATAAAACGGACGAATTCAATGATTGAATCCGTCCTAAGCAATTATCGAACTATTTCATTCTTGTCTTTAATACCTCAACCGCTTTTTGAAGCTGGGTATCATTTTTTTGAATTTTAACACGAAGCAAATCCATTAATTTGAGAGTAGATTTACCTGTTAAAACTCCATTTGCTTCTAATTTGTTATCTTTTTGGAAATGGACCACAGCTGCCTTTGTCTTTTCATCAAAAAATCCATCTGTCCTGCCTGGGTCATATCCGATTGCCTTCAGCATTTGTTGTGCTGATTTTACATCATTTGAAGAGTTGGAAAGCTCCAGACCCATATCTGGATTAATCACCTGAAGGCTGGCATAGGAAGGCAGTGCCACATTATAATCAGGCATTATCCCTTTTTTATGAATCCAGTTTCCTTTTGGTGTAAGCCATTTCGCCATCGTATATTTTAAATTGGATCCGTCCGGATAGTCCTGCACAGTTTGAACAGTACCTTTCCCAAAAGACTTTTCCCCAACCAGCGGTACTCCGGCTGATTCTCTAACAGCAGCAGCAGTAATTTCCGATGCACTTGCACTTCCTTTATCAATAAGGACTACTAAAGGAAGTGTTGGATTCCCACCATTTTGTGATAACTGTTCCTTAATATTTCCATTTCGGTCTTCTACTTTAAAAAGGATTTTTCCTTTTGGAACAAATAAGCTTGAAATATTAACGGCTTGATCCAAAAGTCCCCCTGGATTTTGTCTCAAATCCAATACGAGTCCTTTCATTCCCTTTTTATTCAAGTCGTTTAACGTTTGCACAAGCTCTTTTGACGTATTCGTTGAAAAGGTTGTAATTTGAACCTTAGCGATACCATTTCCGACCATTTCGCCATAAACCGTTTGAATCGGAATTTCATCACGAACAATTGGAACTTTTGTTGTGCCTTCTGCGCCAGGACGCTGAATCGTCAGTTCAACTTTTGTTCCCTTTTTCCCTCTAATTAACATTACTGCATTGGAGGAACTCATCCCCTGTACACTTTTTCCATTAACCGATAGAACTACATCATTTGGTTTCAATCCTGCCTTTTCAGCAGGGGAACCTTTTATTGGTGAAACGATGACAATATGTCCATCCTTCTCCTGAATTTCCGCACCAATTCCTTCGAAGGATGAAGAAATGACTTGGTGGAAGTTTTTTGCTTCTGTATCATTCATAAAATCGGAATAAGGATCGTCGAGCGCTTGAACCATTCCATTTATTGCGCCATTTATAAGCTTATGCTGATCTACTTTTTTAAAATATCTATTTTGCAAAGTATCAAAAGCGGTATAAAGCTTATTAAATTCAGGCCTGTTGCCTCCAATTGTTACGGCATTCTCCTTGCCAGCCGCAAGTGAGAAAGTTGTAATTCCCGCTGTCACAACTACCAACAATAGAAGAATGGTAAAAAAATGAAATTTCTTGATACGGATAAAACCTGAATTGTTTACGGGTGTTGCCTCTTCTTTTTCAACATGTTGTTCATCCATCGTCTTTCACCACTTTCGTATGACCATATAAATCCCACTGGATTAAAATCCTTAAGAATTAGGATAACATTTTTCCTGGAAAATTAGCAAAGATAAGTTCATTATTCCCAAGATAAAATTGGCGAATTTAATTTAAAAAGAGGCTTGAGTGAACAAACCTCTTTTCGTAAAGCTATATTTTCTTTACTTCATTAAAATATTCTTCGAGCGTCCATTTATGTTCATAAATTGCTGTTGCTGCTTCAACCCCTACATAGCGGAAATGCCAAGGCTCATATTCATAAATGGTCACCTTCTCTTTTCCTTTCGGGTAGCGGAGAATAAAACCAAATTTATGGGCATTCTCATAGGCCCATTTCCCATCTTTCGTATCTCCAAATGCCTGCGTCAATTGCAAATGGACTGAAGGTGATGAGATATCCATTGCCAAGCCGGTTTGATGTTCGCTTTCACCAGGAATGGCAACTGCCTGCTCAGCTTTATCTTTGCCCACATGGGTGATTTCAGCCTGGAATAGGCCATTTTGGCGTACATAAGAGCGGTATCCTGACATAGCATAAAATTCAATTCCTGATTTTTTCGCTTCTAGGAACATCTTTTCGAGGGCAGCTGCCGCCTCTTTCCTCATATAGCTTTTTTCCTGTTTTTCATCCCCAAAAGGAAAAGGTACTTTTGGTCGGACTAAATCAGAAGGAATATATGTGCCTGGAAGAGCAAACTGCTTGTTCACAAGCGCAAGTATATTCGCTGGATTTTGGATGACATTTTTTCCATCAACTTGCTTAACCTGATTAAAATGGTCAGCACTCAATTCAAGGGAAAGTGAAGAAGAATCATTTGCTGTAGTTACGCCGTTCTCTTTTTCTCCTGCATCGTGCGTCTTTTTTACATCTGCTTGTTTATCGGTTTGGAATTTTTCTTTCTTCGCTTCCTGATGATTCAGAAAAGGAATTTTTTTAATAAGTGGATCAAGCTGCTGACACCCAGATAACAGGAATAGACAGCCGACAATCAGTACGCTTTTTTTCATTTTTTTCACCTGTTTTACATGTTGTATTTTTTGCAATAAATCCATTTTAGCATAAATGTACATGTTAATGGACTATATTTCATGAATGTAAAAATGTTTTAGAAACTGAAAAGAACTCCTCTATAAATTACGAGGAGTTCTTGTTTTTGACTATTCCTTAATCGCTGCTTCTAATGCTACTTCAATCATATCATTGAAGGTTGTTTGTCTTTCCTCTGAAGTTGTTTCTTCGCCTGTAATGATATGATCGCTCACTGTTAAAACGGAGAGCGCTTTTCTGCCAAATTTAGCTGCAAGTGTGTACAAAGCAGTCGTTTCCATTTCAATAGCTAAAATTTGATGCTGTGCCCATTTTTCGTGTTCTGCATTGTCATTATAAAAAATATCAGCAGTAAAAACATTTCCGACCTTTAAGCTTAAGCCTTTTTCAACTCCAGCATCATACGCTTTTTTCAATAATTCGAAGTTTGCCGTCGGGGCAAAATCTACACCGCCAAACGTTATACGATTCATATTTGAATCAGTCGAAGCAGTCATGGCCAAAATTACATCGCGGACCTTTACATCCTTTTGAATAGCCCCGCAAGTTCCAACGCGTATAAGCGTTTGAACATTATAGCTTTGCATTAATTCGGTAGCATAAATGGAAATTGAGGGTATTCCCATTCCCGAACCTTGTACGGAGATACGTTTTCCTTTGTATGTCCCTGTATAACCAAACATGTTTCGTACTTCATTGTAGCACACAGCATTTTCCAAAAAATTCTCTGCTATATATTTGGCACGAAGAGGATCTCCTGGCAATAGGACCGTTTCGGCAATTTCGTTTTCTTTTGCTCCTATATGTATACTCATGTAAAATTCCTCCTATCTTTTCGAAGCTTAGAGCTTCAACATACCCACTATACCATACACATGTTTTCAAGAAAAATCATTACTAAAAAGTTCATGAAATCTTCTAATCAGGGAAAGCTACAATTAGCTTAACCTATTTAATTGGGCCATTATAGTACACCTTTGGCCAATCTCATGCTTATTCCATGAAAATTTATTTGAAGGAGAAAAATAATGGGCAAGAAACATCGAAACCGGATTAACGCTCCAAAGAAAAATAACCATATTCCTGCTGAACAAATTATTGCTGAACAAGAAGCTCACGGAAAAGAAAATACTGCCACAGGCGGAAGAAAAGACAAACTATAAAAATGGAAAAGGGTGACACAATTATACTGTGCACCCTCCTCTTTCCTATTCGATTATCGTAAATTTATCCTATTAATGATTTTCCATCCACCTGGAATTAGCTGATAATAAAATTTTCCCTGCTTCCCTTGATCAATCAGAATGATATCCCCTGTTGAAAGGAATCTCCCTTTATAATCGCCTGGTATCGCATCGGTTACATTGAATTTTCTAAACGTTTCTTCTAGGCAATGTGAATGCCCTTGACCGAAGACAGTTGTTCGATACACCGCTTTATACCCTTTTTCTTGCCGGAAAGTTGGAGTCTGGAAAATGGTCACATCATAATTGGTTGCAGCTTTTTTGGCGAGTAATTTGATCATTTTTATCCCTCCAAATAAAGTTTAGTGTTGGATACTATTTATTTAACCAACCTCCCCGTCGAATCCTTCGTCAAATTTTTTCTAATTTTGTCGAATCAAAAAAAATCTAAAAAAAAAGCAAGGATAGGTATCAAAACCCATCCTTGCTTTTTTTAGTTCTGTATAGAAAAAGATATGGAACGTTTTTTCATTCCTCATCCTCTACTTCTTCATCGATGATGCATTTTTCAAGTAAATATTCAAAGGTGATATCGGCGAGTTCTTCCAATTCCTCTTCCGAAGGAACGTAGCCCCTTTTAATTAGCTGTTGAAAGAAAAATTCCGCTATTTCTTCCGTATCGATAAAAACTTCGACTTCTTTCATAGCGTCGCCCCCTTTTTACAAAATGTATGATTGACGTATCTTTTTCATGCTATTTACTTCTAAAAGCTGATTCTATAAAACGAGTATGAATGATTTTTTTAAAATCCTCATTTTTATTAAATTTATAGTCTATTAAACAATGGACAAGCATATTTTTTAACACAGAAACTTGAATTGGGGGATGACATATGCAAAGTTTTAAATCTATCATAGAGGCTTTGAGTGAAGATGTAAATAGTGATGAAAGCGAAATTATTGCCTACTGTGAAAAAACGACTGATTTTCTTTTTATCTTAATAAAATGGGGTTGTATTCCATTTTTTATTTTTGTATTGTATTCGTTTTTACACTTGCGTTAAACCGTGCTTTTACCATCATTATTCATCAGACTTTGCAGCTTTCTGAGGACGACTCTCATGACATGATAATACTCCTCATCCTGGAACAGTTCATAAAGAATGCGATAGTCATTGTAAATATCTAAAAGATGGTCTATTAGTTGCGTTTTTTCCTTCTTACGATCCATCTCTTCCATCTCTGCCCTCCTAAAGCCTTGAGGAGGCTTATCAAGATTTATAGGCTTTTGTTGTTTATTGATTAAGTATAAGAGGCCAAGTTTCTGAATTACCGTCTCAGCACTTTCCGAATCTGCAATCAGAACTAATTCTTCCTCGCCGGCTTCTAGCCATTCGCCATCGCTGACACGGGCTAGTTCATAAATGACATCTTCCCACGCATCTTCCTTGTATCTCCATATTTCCGTTCTAAATCCCACGATTCTGAATAACTCGGAACCATACCCGGTTACTTGAACGAGGTCACCAAAGAAGAACTTGTATTCGATATCAATTTGTTCTTTTTCAACGATTTTTCCTTCATATTCAGACAATAGCTGAAGACCAGATTCCAAATAAAGCCCCTGACTTTTGTTTACTTCGTAAACATATTGTTCATCAAGCCATTTTACTTCGGTTATTTTTCCTACTGTTCCATACATAGTGATCACGACTGTATCACCGATCTTAAATTTTGGCATTTTCCTTTTTTCCATATCCTCCATCCTCTCAATGATGAGTCGTGAAAATTGATTACAATAGTATATGCTTACGTTGTAATCTCGCGCACGCACAGGAAAAGAAAAATCGCCATCTTTATATAAAAGAGGCGACGGAAATTCAAACATATATCTCATCGGATCCATCCAAAATGCACAACAGATTGGATCACCATTATGTGGAAGGAGTTTCTTCTGGAAAATTATCCTTCAGAAAAAAGGTACTGTTCCCAGGCATCATCAAAATCAGTCATGCTTTTCAAGTAAGGCGCGTTTAATTCCAGGTATGAACTAATTTCATGATAATCAAAAGAATTTTTCGGAAAGCTATGGTCTAAATAGGCATCATTCGCGAAGGAACTAATTGCATCCATAGGTTTAGGGTGCCTATATTTAATTAAAAAATGATAAAAGGATTTACTCATAAAAACGCCCTTCTTTACTTTTTTCTCCACTAATGTTGTCGGAGAGTTATTTTCTATAATATAACGGAAGTATTGATATTCCGTCTATCATAATGATTAATTTGAATTAAAAAAATCCCGGAACTGTCGCCGGGATTTTCGTTACTCATGATCGCTAAAATCAAAATAGTTCCTTTTTAATAATCGTGGCATTTTCATTAACTCTGCATATGTGATCGTTTTATTTAACGCTTTCGTTTCGATTAGAAACAATTGGTCTTCAATTTCTTTTACCAGCTGTGTGCTTTGATAAGCCATTTTACAATCACCACAGCAAATCGTAGGCGTTTGCAGTATTTCGATTGCCCGTGTGCCATCAGGAAGCTCCCAGAACACCTTTTGCAATTCTTTAGTTATTTGTGTGCTTCCGCACCATTCGCACTGTGTTTCCAACGAGTTCCCTCCTATTCGATATTCGTTTTTTCCTTTTGCTCCAGTATTATGCTGTGCTCCTCTTGTTTACCGATTTGTGCCTGGAATTTCTTTTCTTTCAGCTCATCACGTTTCTCGCGTTTATCTTTTAAGGAAGCATGTGTGGGATCAACGGCGTATTGCTCTCTCCTATTTAATCGTGTGAGACCCTCAGGAATAAGATTAAACTGGGTATCATTCATGAGAGACGCGATTCCGACATTCGATTTTTTCTCGTCCATATCCGGATACACTTCTTTAAAATATCCTTCCGCTCTGCCTGGCAAATAGTTTTCGGGTTCAGGATATGAAGTAATGACGCCTTCAAAATTGCGAAGGACAACTTTTTCGGCGCTTTGGGAGATGAGGTAATTTGGCTGGAGCGAGATTTCCCCCCCGCCTCCAGGTGCATCGACGACGAAAGTAGGGACGGCGTTTTTTATTGTAAGTATAATAATAAAAAAAACTACAA
>JAUZPT010000068.1 GCA_030705745.1 Bacillota bacterium
AAAAATTGCAGCTGTTTTACATGTGCCAGTTGATCATTTTATCCATGATCAAACAGATCCTGACGAACTCGATTCCGAATGGATGAAGCTTGTGAAAGACGCGATGGGTTCTGGTGTATCTAAGGATCAGTTTCGTGAATTTCTTGAATTTAATAAGTGGCGAATTGACAATACAAATAAATGAGGGCCGCTATAAGCAGCCCTCATTTATTTGTATTGCTCTTTATGATCATCTCTATGTTTTTCTAGGTAACAATTCTCCTAATCGCTATTGTGCTCTAGTTGTTTTTAGAGTAAAAGTTTTTCCCACATTGCATAAGAATGATGTCAATCAGAGTATGTAAGTGATTCATTGATTCTATTTTGCTGAATGAATTCTCGAATCAATTCCATTTCGATGCCCATATTCTTTGCTTCCAAAATTAGTGACATCCATTCTTCATCTAAACCATTAACATTTTTCTCTGATATTAACATCCTTCTCACTCCCAAAATACACATCGTATTCCAGGCAGCCCAGCCGTCATGACAGCTAAATTCCCTGCCTTAGACCTGAAGCTTTGCGTCCTTGCTTTTCAGCAAGTTTGCCTTTTTCTGCTCTTTCTAAAATTCTCACTACCGTCGTATCTATAAAATGATTATATCTACTCCTATCATTTTTTATTGTTGTTTTTTGTCAGTAAAACCCCAGCAATTATGAACAAATTACACCATTTTATTTAATTTTCTGTCATCTATAGTTCTTTTTTTAAACTTAAGCAAAGAATTTGGATTCCATTTACCGATTTCTTTATTATTTGTAGAAATAAAGTCGAAATTTGAATTTAACTTTATTGGAAAAAGGATCCTTGTAACAATAAAGAAACTAAATCTCAATTTGAGATTTAGCTTCCACTTCGAGGCAATATCAAGATTTCAACGCGCCTGTTTTTCGATCTTCCTTCTGGATCCTTGTTGGAGACAACCGGCTGGAATTCACCATACCCCTTTGCACTGAACCAGCGCGGATCTAGGCTTTTATTATGTAAAACAATTTTCATAAAATTGACAGCGCGCATGACGCTTAACTCCCAGTTTGATCCATATCGTGAATTTTTAATCGGAATATTATCGGTATGACCGCTTATGATGATGTTTCTTGGAGGATCCATTACCAAAAGTTCTGCGATTTCATTAGCTGTCTGTAAATCCTGAATTCTTATTTCTGCACTGCCAGAATTAAAAAGGACATTATCCCTAATAGAGATAAGCAGCCCTTCATCCGTAAGGGAGGTTTGAAGCTTGTTTGACAAGCCTTTATGCTGAATATAGTTATTTACTTTTTTTTGAACATCCTTTAGTTCCTGTTGATCTCTCTTTAATGCTGCCTCATTTTGCATCTTTTTTGTTTCTTTATTTGGGATATTCTTTTTTGGGACAATTGAAGAATCCGTTTGTCCATCCTTCATTGGGCTTTGAAAATCCAGCAAGCCAGTGCCACCTGTAAACATCTCATTAAACGCTCTCGATAAAAGCTGAAATTTCTTTACGTCAACCGAACTCATGGCAAACAATACGATAAATAGTGCCAATAAAAGCGTCAGTAAATCGGCATATGGTATCAGCCATGATTCATCCATATGTTCTTCATGGTGCTTCTTTTTTCGGCGTTTACTCATCCACTTTCACTACACTTTCCTCAAGGAATTTCTTTCGTTCCCCGGCGGGCAAGTAAGAGGCAAGCTTTTGCTCGATTACCCGGGGCGCTTCACCCTCAAGAATCGATAATATGCCTTCCACCATCATTTGCTTCTGTTTCGATTCCTGCTGCGATTTTCTTTTCAGCTTATTGGCAAATGGATGCCATAATACATAACCTGTGAAAATCCCCAGCAATGTGGCCACGAACGCAGCAGAAATGGCATGCCCGAGCGCTTGTGTATCATCCATATGCGTTAAAGCGGCGATTAAACCCAACACTGCTCCCAAAACCCCTAATGTCGGAGCATACGTTCCTGCCTGCGTAAAAATGCTCGCTCCGGACAGATGGCGTTCTTCCATCGCTTCAATTTCCTCTGAGAGTACATCTCGGATATATTCTGCACTTTGTCCATCTACAGCAAGTGATAATCCGTTTCGCAAGAACGCATCATCAATTTCTCCTGTTTTTGCCTCGAGTGCTAAGAGTCCTTCTTTCCGAGCTAGCTGTGCCCAATCTGAAAATAATCTAATCAGGTCTGAATGACCTAACAGTTTCTGTTCTTTAAAAATTACGCCAAAAAGCTTTGGCACTTTTTTAATCTCGTTTGTTGGGAAGGCAATTGTTACGGCTGAAATGGTCCCTAGAATGATAATTAAAATAGCGGCGGGATTTGCTAAAGCGATAGGGCTTACGCCTTTAAAAACCATCCCGACCCCAACTGCAATAATGGAAAGTATAATACCTATTATCGATGTTTTATCCATGAGTCTCTCACCTATCTAATCTTTCTTGTATGAAGTTAGTTCTGCAGTCAAAAAATTATTTCTTTCTCTTTATTTCGACATGATTCCTGTTTTTTTAAGGGTATCCAAGAAATTTTATTAATTCAGAAAGATGAGTTCGTTTCAATTGTATGAATTGGCTCTGAATAGGATTGCAAAAAAAGCTGCTCCAAAGCCTGTTTCTTTATAAATTCATTTTATTGAATATTTTTTGTTCATAGTTTTTAAATATGGAGGAATTGGTATTTACTCGACGTTTCGAGAGCATCCCGTTAAATCGATGGAGCTTTTGACTAAGTTTTTTTCGAAGCTTTTGCTCTTCTTCAGGATCCTGACAGTTTCTAATCAGATCGTCGAGTGTCATCATTTCATTTCTCAACTGATTTTCTTCCTGTGTATATCCAGCATTTTTCATTAGCTTGTATGCCATGCGCAACTCTTCAGGTACACTCCATAAATCCTCCAGCTGAAGAGGTTTCCCGAATCCCGGAAGATGGTCAAATTCCCCGTCACTATATGCTCGCTTAATTTTCTCCTCTGATAAAATCGTCGACAAGTCCATGCAAATCCCTCCCTTGAATGATACACATCTTTTTTGACTATCCAACTTCTATTATAACAGTGGAAATACTGTTCATAAACGGTGAGCGCGTTTGCTATTATAAAATTGTGAAAGGGCCTATTCCTGAATGGAACAGCCCTTTCATTCATATTTGCCCAATATTTTTAGTATTTCTTGAAATTCCATTCTGTCCGGACTTCCAGTTTGCTGGAACCCCTTTCCCTGTCTTTTCCGCAAATTGCAATGCTTCAATGACCCTCACATGCTCTTCAATATTTCTGCCCACTTCAGCAGGATAGATGAATTTCGCTACAATTGTTTGCATCGGATCAATAAAAATCGAAGCTCTTAATGATGCCCCGGTACGTTCATTACTTACTCTGTACGCCTTGCAAATATCCTGATTTCGGTCACTCACGAGCGGATAGCGAACTGTCTTTAAGGAAGGCGATGTTTCCAAAAACACTTTATGCGAAAAAATACTATCGGTGCTAATGGCCAGAACCTGTGTATTCAGTTCCACCAATTTGGGATAAACAGCGGCGACCGCCGCTAATTCTGTCGGTCAAACAAATGTAAAATCGCTTGGATAAAAGAAAAGCAAAACCCATTTTCCGAAAAAATCATTGAGATTTATTCTCTGTATTTGGTTATTTACGATTGATTCTGCCGTGAAAAGCGGGGCTTTGTCACCTTGTGTTGCTTCATAAACGGATGGATAAGCAGCTACATCGCTTGCATAAAGATCGCTGGACATCCCTTTATTCCTCCTCGATAATCATTTTTTATTATATAAATATGCGGCCTATCCATGAAAGGACCGTCATATTTCATGAAGCATTGGAAATGCTAATATCGAAGTCGAAAGGAGGTTACTTTATGGCACGAGGTGAACATTTTAATCATAAAAAGAAGAATCATCCCGGTGATTTTCCGGCAAACAGCCTAGCTGAAAAACACACAAAGGAACGAATTGAGGATGAGGAATTCATTGTAACCCAAGAAGCATTTAAAAATAGAGTAGAAGAAGAAGAGGCGTGAATTTTTCACGCCTCTTTCCTTTCACCCTTTATAATGGCTTCAATCACAAGCTCCAGTCCAACGCCTTCAGCCATTCCGACAGCTTTTCAATGTCTTTTGAAAAAATCCTGTCCTGTTTAATTGATGGTACAATATTTCTGCCCGCTTCATAAAAATCCCTTGTCTGCGAAGCCATTTTTTCAATCCCGCGATATTCAACCGCCTGCATGGCACAAATGCACTCAATCGCGATGACCCTTCTGGCATTTTGAATAATTTGATACGCATGCCTGGCAGCAATCGTTCCCATGCTCACATGATCTTCCTGATTCGCAGAAGAAGGGATGGAGTCGACACTGGCTGGATGGGCAAGCGTCTTATTTTCGGAAACAAGCGCTGCAGCAGCATATTGCATGATCATCGCTCCCGATTGCAAACCTGGTTCAGGACTTAGGAAGGGAGGCAGGTCATTTAATTGCGGATTAACCAATCTTTCAATGCGCCGCTCTGAAATATTTGCAAGTTCTGCTACCGCAATTTTCATAAAATCCATCGCAAACGCGATTGGCTGGCCATGAAAATTCCCCCCGGAAACAATACTCTCCCCATTTTCAAAAATGAGTGGATTATCCGTTGCGGCATTCATCTCAATCTCGAGCTTTTCTTTTACATAATCAAGCACCTGCCAGGAAGCTCCATGTACCTGTGGAATGCATCGCAACGAATACGCATCCTGGACCCTCAGTTCCCCTTGTTTGGTTGTTAAAGCACTGTCATTTAAATAAAGCCTAATCCTTCTGGCAGTTTCAATTTGTTGAGAGTACCCTCTGGCAATGTGAATTTCTTCTGTAAATGCGTCAATGATGGCGTTCAAGCCTTCCAACGTTACTGCCGCAATCAGCTCACTTTGGAATGCCAATTGTTCAGCTTCTAAATAACCGATGACTCCCATCGCGGTCATCGCCTGTGTCCCATTGATGAGTGCCAGACCTTCCTTTGCCTCCAGCGTCACAGGTGAAATTCCTTCTTGTTTGAATGCCTCCATGCTATTCACTTGATGCCCTTTATAAAATACTTCACCTTCCCCAATAAGCACTAAGGCAAGATGGGAAAGAGGCGCTAAATCTCCGCTTGCTCCAAGAGAACCTTGCTGCGGAATGACAGGAATAATATCTTTATTAAACAATTCCACCAGCCGTTCAATGATCACTGATCTGACGCCTGAGTATCCTTTTAACAGAGCATTCGCACGCAAAAGAAGCATCGCTTTGGAAACAATGAGCGGAAAAGGTTCGCCGATTCCACAAGCGTGGGACCGGATTAAATTTAACTGCAAATCGCGGACATGCGCTGCATCAATTAATACGTCACTAAACTTTCCAAATCCGGTATTGATCCCATAGACAACTTTTTTTTCCGATACGATCCGTTCCACTGCTTCTCTGCTTCTTTGAACAGCATCCATGCTTTCATCCGAAATGCTAATTTTTTCATTTTGAAATAATGCCTTCTTTGCCTGTTGCAACGTCAATGTATTACCGTTCAGCACAACCACATTTCTCACCTCTACCATATTAGTACAATAAAGAAAAAAGCCGTTTTTCAAATCATCTCCGATTTGAAAAACAGCCTCTTTTCTTGCGTTATTCCTATTGTTGCTTCAGTCACGTTCATCATTCCATTCAGCAGTATCAGTATTTGATTCGGAAATTTAAGAATTATCAATTTAATTGTAAGATTTTAAAAAACATATTGTCAATCTAAATATTCCATTTTATTTCGATTTCCTCAATTACAAAATCGAAATTACAAAAACGAACTTGTTTCCGTTATACTGTATGAAGGTTAACACAGTTATGCGCGAATGAAAGGAGTAATTATGAAATCTCTTGTACTTGCAGAAAAGCCGAGCGTGGCCCGTGAATTGGCTCGTGTCCTCGGATGCAATCAAACACATAAAAGCTATCTCGAAGGAAACCAATACATTGTGACATGGGCTCTAGGCCATTTGATCGAATTAAAAATGCCCGAGCACTATGATAATAAATATAAAACATGGAATCTTGAAGATTTGCCCATCATTCCACCTAAAATGGGGTTACAGGTCATTAAACAGACAAGCCATCAATACAGGGCGATCGAAAGCTTGGCAAAGCGGAATGACATTAAAGAATGCATCATTGCAACCGACGCAGGGCGTGAGGGAGAACTCGTCGCCCGCTGGATTTTAGAAAAAATGAATTGGAAAAAACCGATTAAACGGCTATGGATTTCTTCACAAACGGACCGCGCCATTAAAGAAGGCTTCAAGCAATTGAAGCCAGGCAAGCAATACGATGACCTTTATCATTCTGCCGTTTGCCGGGCTGAAGCTGATTGGCTGATCGGACTGAATGTCACCAGGGCATTAACGACGAAATATAAAGATCCTCTTTCAGCGGGCCGTGTGCAGACGCCCACCCTTTCCATGGTATTGGAGCGTGAGGAGCAGATACAAAAGTTTGTCCCGAAGGAATACTGGACTCTAAAGGCTGAAATCGGTCCATTTAAGGCAGATTGGGAGAAAAATAATGAAAAACGCATGTTTGAAAAAGAAGCAGCCGAAAAAATTGAGCAGAAAGTAAACGGTGTTCAAGCGGTAATTGAAAAAATCGAACGGAAGAAAAAATCCGAACCACAGCCGCTACCATATGATTTGACGGAACTGCAGCGTGATGCCAATAAACGCTTCGGTTTCTCGGCAAAAAAAACATCAACTGTCCTTCAGCGACTATACGAACAATACAAATTGGTCACTTATCCAAGAACAGATTCCCGATTCTTAACGACCGATATGGAGGCTACGATGGCTGACCGCCTTGAGGGAATGCTTGGAGGATATAAGGATGAAGTACGTCCACTGCTTGGAAACAAAGGAAAAGTGCTGGCAAAGCGCGTATTTAATAATGAAAAGGTCACAGACCATCATGCCATCATTCCAACGGAGGAACGCCTTCATTTAAGTGACCTCGATAATGATGAGCGCAAGCTTTATGATTTGATTGCGAGAAGGTTTTTGGCACTGTTTTACCCGGCATATGAATTTGAAACGATTGACACGATTATGAAAGCAGCAGGCGAAACTTTTACAGCCAGAGAAACGGTCGTTATCGCCCCTGGCTTCAAAACTGTTTTGAGCAAGGAAGATGTTCCAGCTTCAACACAAGCAGTTCAAAAGTTGACTCAAGGGCAATCATTTACTGTGAAAAATCCATCACTGCAACAAAAATGGACGGAACCACCACTACGCTTTTCGGAAGCAGATATACTCGGACAAATGGAGAAATTCGGTCTCGGGACACCCGCAACGAGAGCAGAGATTATCGAAAGACTGGTCGAATCCGAAGTGGTCGATCGGCAAAATGGACGTTTCCATCCAACGAAAAAAGGAAAGCAACTCATTGATCTAGTGAACGATGAATTGAAATCACCTGAATTGACCGCCAAATGGGAGCGTGAACTGGAGCTGATTTCAAAAGGAAAAGGAGATGCAAAGGCCTTTTCCCAAAAAATCCGCCGTCAGACAGAGCAGCTTGTAGCTGAAGTGAAAATTAGCGACAAGTCGTACCGAGCTCATAATTTAACAGGGTCTAAATGTCCTGAGTGCGATGCCTTCCTGAAAGAAAGAAATACGAAGGATGGAAAAATTCTTGTTTGCTCCAATCTGGAATGTTCCTACCGAAAACGCAAAGATCCAAAGCTTTCAAATCGAAGGTGCCCACAATGCCATAAAAAGATGGAGATGCACGATGGTAAAGCCGGTTTATACTTCCAATGCCGTCGCTGCAATGTCGTTGAAAAAGCAGAAGAAAAGAAAAAAGCTGTAAACAAACGCGAAGAACGAAAGCTTGTCCAGCAGTACACAAAAAATGAAAGCTTTGGCAACAGCCTCGGTGACCTGCTCAAGCAGGCAATGAATAAGGAAGAATAATAGAAAGATTTCCTTGCACCATTAGCTGGGAAACGAGGATTTTTTTATGAAAATTAAAGATTGGGATCGGAATCTAAAGGTCCGCCTATTTGGCGAAGCAATGATGAACGTAACGTTTTGGATGTTCTTTCCGTTTTTGACGATTTATTTTGCAGACGAATTCGGAAAAAGTAAAGCAGGTATACTACTAATATTTTCACAGCTATTTTCCGTTTTCGCCAACCTAATGGGAGGATATTGCGCAGACCGGTTCGGCCGCAAGCGCATGATGGTCCTTTCTGCCATCGGTCAGGGTATTTCCTTTATCATTTTTGGCATTGCTAATTCTCCTTGGATTCACTCTCCCTGGACCAGTTTCGTTTGTTTTGCCTTCGCCGGGGTCTTTGGCGCCATTTATTGGCCTGCGAGCCAGGCGATGGTAGCCGATGTTGTAGAGGAAAAAGATCGAAGCAGCGTTTTCGCCATTTTTTATACTTCCATTAATATTGCTGTAGTCATTGGTCCTGTACTTGGAGCGATCTTTTATGTGCATTATCGCCTGCAGGTCATGATCATCGCTGGACTGATTTGTCTTCTGCTCGGATTCATCTTGGCAAAATGGACAAGAGAAACAGCTCCCACTCGTTTGGATGATGTGAAACATAGTGGAAAGTGGTATTTCTTTTTGCAAAATCAATTGAAAGACTACGCAGTAATAAGCAGGGACAAAACATTTCTGCTTTTTATCATTGCTGGTGTCCTCGGTGCCCAAACCTTTATGCAGCTTGATTTATTACTTCCAGTTTATATGAAGGACATCATGGGCAATCAGAAGCTCCTTTCCATTGGAAATTGGTCGTTTACCATCAAAGGGGAACAGGCCTTTGGCATTGTGCTTTCTGAGAACGGATTGATCGTTGCTTTACTCACAGTCTTTGTGACGAAGTGGATGCTTAAGTTCAGCGAACGCAATGTGTTTGTTTTATCCTCTATTCTCTTTGCACTTGCAATTCTTTACTTTGGGCAAACACAATTTATTTGGGGATTCATCGTCGCAATGGCCATATATACATTTGGCGAGTTAATGACTGCCGGGCTGCAGCAAAGCTTCGTTTCGAAGCTTGCTCCGGAACAGATGAGAGGCCAATATTTCGCGGCTGCCAGTTTGCGATACACGCTCGGCCGGACTATTGCCCCCCTCTCAATTCCGCTGTCTCAGTGGATTGGATATGAACAGACGTTTTTTATTCTCTTCCTGATTTCCTTAGTCAGCGGGGCTTTATATTGGTTTATGTATTATTTTTTTGAAAAGCAAAAAGAAAAGGCCTTTGTGTAAGCAGCTGCTAAATAATCAGGTGCTAAACAGGCTCAACAAGCTATTAGTTTCTTTTTTAAAATAAAAGAGATACTATATACATGAAGATTCTGACAAAGGAGACTGAAAAAATGAGCAAATTTCAAACAAATCTCGAAAAATACGCTGAATTGGCGGTTAAAGTTGGGGTAAATATTCAAAAGGGCCAAACGCTGGTAGTAAATACTTCCATTGATGCAGCAGAGTTTGTCCGTTTAGTCGTTAAAAAAGCATACGAAACAGGTGCACGCAATGTAATCGTCAATTGGGCCGATGATGCTGTTACACGCACCAAATATGAATTGGCTCCCGATGAAGCATTTACGGAATATCCACAATGGAGAGCGAAGGAAATTGAAGAGCTTGGTGAAAATGGGGCTGCGTTTATGTCGATCGTTTCTTCAAGCCCTGATTTATTAAAAGGCGTCGATTCTGAACGTATTTCGAACTTTCAAAAAGCTGCAGGGAAAGCATTGGCAAAGTACCGCAAGTTTATTCAAACAGATAAAGTGAGCTGGACAGTTATTGCTGCGCCATCAGCGCAATGGGCTGCAAAGGTTTTTCCTGATGTGCCTGCTGATCAACAGATCGAAAAATTATGGGAGGTTATTTTCAAGGCTTGCCGTGTGGATGCGGAAAATCCTGTGGAAGCGTGGAAAAAGCATGATGAAACCCTTCACGAAAAGGTTAAGTATTTGAATGAAAAACGGTACATAAAACTTCACTATAAAGCTCTGGGAACAGATTTGACAATTGAGCTTCCAAAAGAACATATTTGGGTTGGTGCCGGAAGCACTAATCATGACGACAATGAATTCATGGCAAATATGCCAACCGAGGAAGTTTTCACTGTTCCTTTAAAAACAGGGGTAAACAGAGTGGTTTCCAGCACGAAACCGCTAAGCTACGGTGGAAACATCATCGACCGTTTCGAAATAACGTTTGAAGAAGGCCGTATCGTTGGAGTTAAAGCGGAAGAAGGCGAAGAAATCCTTAAAAAGCTTGTTGATACAGATGAGGGCTCTCATTATCTTGGTGAAGTAGCGCTTGTTCCGTTTAACTCACCAATTTCTCAATCAAACATTCTTTTCTTCAATACATTATTTGATGAAAATGCTTCCAATCACTTGGCAATTGGAAGCGCCTATGCATTTTGCATTGAAGGCGGCAAAAAGATGTCATCCGAAGAACTTGAAAAGAATGGCCTGAATCAAAGTCTGACACATGTTGATTTCATGATTGGATCTTCAGAAATGGATATCGACGGAATCACTGCCGATGGTAAGACAGAAGCAGTCTTCCGCAACGGCAATTGGGCGTTTTAAACAATTTAATCAAACGTTTGATTAAACAA
>JAUZPT010000069.1 GCA_030705745.1 Bacillota bacterium
ACACGGGTTCGAATCCCGTAGGGGTCACTTTACATATAAAACATGCTTAATAGTTGCTCACTTGGTGTAGCGACGAGCAAAACATCCAAGAATCCTCTGCGAGTTGTCTCGACGCATCCAACTTCCTCGAATGTGCTAGTAGAGGAAGAGACAGTAAAACCGTTTTAATGAGCATAGAAAGATTTAATTTATTACATGGTCCCGTGGTGTAGCGGTTAACATGCCTGCCTGTCACGCAGGAGATCGCCGGTTCGATCCCGGTCGGGACCGCCATTTTTTGTTTAGTAGTTCAGTCGGTAGAGCAGATTGCTCACATCACTGAATAAGCTTCTGCGGCAATCTGCGAAAAGACCGAAATGGCTTTTGAGCAAAGGCGTCATTGCTATTTGGTTGTAGGTAACAAAAATATTATTTTGGCTCGGTAGCTCAGTCGGTAGAGCAAAGGACTGAAAATCCTTGTGTCGGCGGTTCGATTCCGTCCCGAGCCATAAAGAAAAAGGAGCTGCATTGGCAGGCTCCTTTTTTGTGTGCTAAAAATTACTTTGTAATTAAATTGTAATAAAAAACCCTTTTTTTAACAAAATAAATGCAACTTTTGTCTGATTATGTAAATTGAAATAATGCACCTTATACCTAGGTTAAACGCTTGATAAATAAAGGATTTCCTACTATTTATTTTCTGGAATTTCCGCAAAACAGAGGATTTTATACCCAATCATTTTCCATAAAAAGTATGAAAATGTCAGTAATTATACAATTCTGTTACAATATTGGGACTCGTAATTTATTAAGTTAGTTTTATGTTAAAGTTAAGTTTGTAAGATAGTGAGCAATTGATAAAAATTGAGTCTAAAACTTAGTTTCTGTCGTGTTTGGGAGGAGCAACAATGTTATTTTTAAATAAAAAATTGTCCAACTTTACGAACAAAGCTAAAGCTATTTCATCCTCAACAGTAAAAAAGGCAATTGTAACCGCTTTTACTGTTGCTTCACTGTCTGTAGGTATCACTCATGTGGCACTGGCAGAGGATAATATGAAATTTACAAATGTATATTATGTTTATTTAAATGATACATATATGGGAACCGTGACTGATAAAGACGTTGTAAAGCAAGTTATTGCTGAAAAACAGGAGAAATTGGCACTTCCCCTACAGAACTTTAATACTTCAGTAGCATCTGAAATCAAATATATTCCAGAACAGGTTTTTCACTCAACAGCCAACAATGAAGATGCTGTCGAAAATCTTGAAAAAGAGCTTCAGCTTCAAGCAGATGCTGCAGCAATAGATATAGAGGGCAAACCTGTTGTGTATGTTGCCGATAAAGAAGTAGCAGAGAGCGTTCTGAAAAAACTAAAGCTGCAATACGTTACAGAAGAGCAGCTAAAAGAATTACAGTCACGTATGGCCGCACCTGTCACTACTGCTTTACCCCCAGTTAAAGAAAATGAAACTCGATTACTAGACGTTCGCCTGTCAAAAAATGTTACAGTAACAGATGAAAAAGTTTCACCTACTAAAATACTGTCTGTTGATCAAGCACTTACATTTTTACAAAAAGGAACTCTTGAAGACCGAACCTATAAAGTAAAAGAGGGTGACGTACTCGGGTCCATCGCCAACGACCATCAGCTTGCCATTGCTGATTTACTCAAAATAAATCCGGGTTTAAATGAAGAGTCTGTTCTAAAACCTGATCAGGAAATTCATATTACCGTGTCAGTTCCGATCCTTCAAGTTATTGTTGAAAAAGAAATCGCACAAAAGGAAATCGTTCCTTTTAAAAATGAAATAATAGAGAACCCAGCCCTTCCACGAGGAGAGAAAAGAGTAAAGCAAGGCGGTAAGGATGGAAGCAATCTGGTTACTTATTCAATTTCAGAACAAAATGGCGCTGTTGTAACAAAAGAAGTAACAAAGGAAGATATTCTTGTGCCATCTGTTAAACATATTGTGATCAAAGGCACGAAGGTCATTCCATCACGTGGTGAAGGAACCTTTGCATGGCCGACGGTTGGAGGCTATATTTCGAGCGGGATGGGCTACAGGGATGGTAAGTTTCACAAGGGAATCGATATCGCGCGTCCAAGCAACTATACGATTAAAGCTGCAGATAACGGTGTAATTGTTTCAGCAGGATGGGATAGTGGCGGATATGGTAATAAAATTGTCATTGACCATCAAAATGGTTTCCAAACGGTGTATGGCCATTTATCATCCATTTCGGTTCGAACCGGACAAGTGGTCGCAAAAGGATCTGCTATCGGCGTAATGGGCTCAACTGGCGATTCTACAGGAGTTCACTTGCATTTTGAAGTCCACAAAAACGGAAATCTAAAAAATCCTTTAGGGTATCTCGGTAAATAATAAGCTCAAAGCCTCTAGTGAACCTAGAGGTTTTTTAATTTCTCTGGTCCCAACTAGCTTGACAAATGTTGTTAAAAGGTGAATTCGATCTGATTAAATGGTAAAGTAAAAAAGAGAACTTCTGACTTTACATTTTAAAAATAAATAAAAACTTGATTATAAAAGGAGTATGGGTATGGAAAAAAAAATTCTCGTCGTAGATGACGAAAAGCCAATTGCGGATATATTACAGTTCAATTTAAAAAAAGAAGGGTATGACGTGTACTGCGCCTATGATGGCAACTCCGCCATTGCCATGGTAGAGGAAATTCAGCCCGATTTGATTCTGCTTGATATCATGCTTCCACAACGAGATGGAATGGAAGTATGCCGGGAAGTCAGAAAGAAATACGAAATGCCGATTATTATGCTGACCGCAAAAGATTCAGAAATTGATAAGGTGCTAGGCCTCGAATTAGGTGCGGATGACTATGTGACAAAGCCTTTCAGCACGAGAGAACTAATCGCCCGAGTGAAAGCCAATCTTCGACGCCATCAACATATTGCTTCGCAGGCAGGGGAAGAGGAAGAATCAAATGAAATCGAAGTCGGGGCACTGACGATTCATCCTGATGCCTATGTCGTTTCCAAACGAGGAGAAACGATTGAATTGACTCATCGTGAATTTGAATTATTGCACTACCTTGCTAAGCACATTGGACAAGTTATGACAAGGGAACATCTCCTTCAAACGGTATGGGGCTATGATTACTATGGCGATGTAAGGACTGTTGACGTAACAGTGAGGAGATTGCGCGAAAAAATTGAAGACAGCCCAAGCCATCCAACATGGATTGTGACCCGCAGAGGCGTTGGATATTATTTGCGCAATCCGGATCAGGAGTAAGTAATTTAATGAGAAAAGTTGGTTTTTTTCGATCAATCCATTTGAAGTTTGTAATTATTTATGTTCTGCTCATCTTGATTGCCATGCAAATCATTGGTGTTTATTTTGTGCGGCAGCTGGAAGAAACGTTGCGGACAAACTTTCAGACTTCAATTAAAGAAAGAGTAAACTTATTAGCGTACAATGTTGTCCAGGAAATGGAGAAAGAGAGAACTCCCCAAGACCCCCCATTGGAGGAAGATGTAAAAAAAATCCTTCAGGACTTTACTGCAGTAGATATATCCGAGGTCAGGGTAATTGATGGGAAATCTCTAAAGATCTTGGGAACATCTGATCCAAATAACCAGGAAATGGTTGGACAAAGGACGACGGAGCTGAGAGTAAAGCGTTCGCTCGTTCTGGAAAAGGAACAAAGCGATATTTTAATCGATCCACAAACAGGTCATCGCATATGGGTCCTGTCGACCCCGATTAAATCGAACCATAAAGTAATCGGTGCCATCTACCTCGTAGCAAAAATAGAGACGGTATTTGAACAAATGAAGACCATCAATGGGATTTTTGCAACGGGAACAGCCATCGCGCTATCGATTACTGCCGTATTGGGGATATTATTGGCGCAAACCATCACAAAGCCAATCGCTGATATGAAAAAGCAGGCATTGGCAATGACCAAGGGGAATTTTTCGAGGAAAGTAAAAGTGTATGGAAACGATGAAATTGGTACGCTTGCGATGACATTCAACAACCTGACAAAAAAGCTACAGGAAGCCCAGGCGACAACGGAAGGGGAAAGAAGGAAACTTTCCTCCGTTCTGTCCTATATGACGGATGGTGTAATTGCCACGGACCGAAAAGGCCGTGTTATTCTCATCAATGAACCGGCTGTAGAAATGCTGGATGTTTCACGTGAAACGGTCCTTTCTCAGCCGATTGTTTCGCTGCTTGGATTAAACGAAAGTCACACCTTCGAAGATTTATTGGAAGTACAGGATTCCTTAATTCTTAATTACAGTACAAAAACGAAGCCATATATCCTTCGTGCCAATTTATCCGTCATCCAAAAAGAAACTGGTTTTGTTAACGGATTAATTACCGTTTTGCATGATATTACCGAACAGGAAAAGATTGACAATGAGCGAAGGGAATTTGTGGCCAATGTTTCCCATGAATTGCGAACCCCGCTGACAACGATGAGAAGTTATTTGGAAGCATTGGCAGAGGGTGCTTGGAGAGATGAAGAAATAGCGCCTAATTTTCTTGAGGTCACTCAAAATGAGACGGAAAGAATGATACGCCTCGTCAACGACTTGCTTCAGCTTTCGAAAATGGATAGCCACGACTACCGCTTGAAAAAGGAGTGGGTCGATTTTGTCGAGTTTTTTGACAGGATTATCGACCGTTTTGAATTAACAAAAGAAGAAAGCATTACCTTTAAACGAAACTTGCCAGATTTAACCATATTCGTTGAAATTGATGAAGACAAAATCACCCAGGTATTGTACAACATCATTTCCAATGCGTTGAAGTATTCTCCGGAAGGTGGACAAATCACCTTCTCGGTAAAAGAGCAGCAGGAGAAAATTATGGTTAGCATCAAAGACCAGGGAATGGGGATTCCAAAAGACAATATCAGCAAAGTTTTTGAACGGTTTTATCGTGTGGACAAGGCACGTACACGCAAGCTTGGGGGTACAGGTTTGGGGCTGGCCATTGCAAAGGAAATGGTGCAGGCACACGGGGGAAGAATTTGGGCGAAAAGTGAAGAAGGAAAAGGAACTGAAATTGCCTTTACCCTTCCGTTTGAGCGATCTGAAGAGGATGAATGGGAATGAGATACGAAAAAATAAAATCGGCCATTTTGATTTTTTTAGTTTTGTTCAGCATTATTATTACTTATAGCCTTTGGACATATCAACCGAACTATGGCACAATGGAAAACCCTAGCTATGTTGCTGAAGTTTCGTTAAGCGAACAAAAAGAAATAAAAAAGATTGTTAAGCCCGATCGCTTGTTTTTCCATGTAAAAGGAGAACACTTTGGTACGGAAAACAGTGGTGAAATGGATCGGCTTACCAGGGAAATGAGCCGGTGGAATTTTTTCGATATGAACGGCCATGCAGAAAAAGCAGAAGCTATTAAAGAACTATGCGAGCGAAGCGGGAATGCGGAAATTATTTTTCCTGGTGAAGTACCTATAGGGATTTATCGAAATGTCCTAAATTTTGATGATAAGAAAATTCCTGCTTTTTCTTTCGATCGGATCATTATTAATACAGACAATACCGATAAAGATTTTGGCGATGTTTATTTTGTATCGATAGTAAATCAACAAGTGTATAGCAGTCATATTGCCAGGTCATTTTTAAATGAATTCAACCGTAACTTTTTTAAAAACGCTGTTCATTACCCGCGTTACTTTGTTTTGAATACGAAGCAAAAGCGGACGATTTATCTTCCCGATTCTCCAACAGATATGATGCAATACGAGTATTTGCCTGTGACGTTAAATTCGGAGCAATTCAAGGAAGCGCTGTTCAGCGATCCGAGTTTTGTGAGGAAAAGCATTATTCCGGGAGGGGAAGAGTATACGAATGGATCGAGTAAGATGAATATTGATTCGAGCAATAATATGCTGCTTTATGTTAACCCTACCGAGGACAATAATTATGTAGCCAATTCGTACGATTTGCTTAAACGAAGCATTGACTTTGTCAATGATCACGGTGGCTGGACCGACTTGTATCGTTACGTGGCGATGGATGAGAGAAATCAGAAAGTAATCTTCAGATTGTACAGCAATGAAGGGTACCCTGTTTTTAATGAAAGCGGGATGTCGGAAATTACAGAGGTATGGGGAAGAAACGAAATCAATAGTTATGTAAGGCCAAATATTGCTCTCGAGTTGCCACTTCGGTCTGAGATGGTCATGGTAACCCGCCCTTCAGGACATGAGGCATTAGCCTATTTACAAAGCCAAAAACATTTGAAGCCTGAAATGCTTGAGGACATGGTGTTAGGCTATCGAATGGAAAGAGATTCTGAAGAACAGAAACTCATTCTCTTGGAGCCAACGTGGTTTTATCTCTATAATAAATCTTGGGGCGAAATCACAATGGATGAACTTGGAGGGTGGAAGCATGGATTGGAGTAAGATAAAAACCATCTTTATCCTGACTTTTTTAATCCTGGACGTCTATCTTTTTTACCAATTTTTAATTATCCGCGATACTAACAAGTATGAATATATTACGGAAGCAACGGTTGAAGAGAAACTTAAAGCGGACGATATTCGGTACATTGAAATTCCAAAAGCTCCGCTCAAGAGCCAATATGTGAGTGCAAAACCGAAAAAATTCACTAAAGACGATTTGGGAAAATTAAAGGGGCAAAGGGCATACCTTAAAAACGGAACGATTATCCACTCAGTATTAATCAGGGCACTTCCGGTAAGCTTGAAATTCCAGGATGAGGAAATAACCTCCTTTTTAAAAAGTAACTTGCTCTATGGTGACCGCTACAAATTTGGTGAGAGGAACGATAAAAGCAAGACGATCACTTATTATCAGGAGTATGAGAATAAGCCTTTTTATAAAAATATAAGTGGAAAAATCATCTTTACCTTGAATGAAGAAAACCAAATTATTTCATACGAACAAACATATCTTGAGGGAATTGAAAAAATGACGCAAAAAGAAGATTTATTGGCACCATTAAAAGCCGTTGAAACGCTTCATCAAAAGGGCTTGTTAAAGCCTAAAAGCAACGTAACCAAAATTGAGTTGGGATATTCAACGCTCATTCAGCTTGCGGCATCACAGGTGTTGGCGCCCACATGGCATATTGTTGTCGATGATAAAGAAAATTTTTACGTCAATGGATTCGAAGGCCAAATCATTCAATTTGAAGAAAAAAATGTAGTGGAGTGAAAACATTATGTCTTTGCATTTTAGCGTCCTTGCTAGTGGAAGTACGGGAAATGCGATTTATATAGAGTCGGGGCAGCAATCCTTTTTAGTTGATGCAGGTTTGAGCGGGAAGACGATGGAAGGTCTTTTTGAAAAAATTGGCCGCGATATGAGCAAGCTTTCAGGCCTTTTCGTCACCCATGAACACATTGATCATATAAAAGGAATTGGAATTCTTGCGAGAAAATATAAATTGCCGGTGTATGCCAATGAAAAAACATGGCAGGCAATGGATGGTACAATTGGTGCTGTCCCCGTAGAACAGAAATTTGTTTTTGGGATGGAAACAGTCAAGAGCTTCGGTTCAACAGAGATCGAATCATTTGGTGTATCACATGATGCTGCGGAGCCGATGTTTTATGTGTTTCATCAAGGCGGCAAGAAGCTGGTTCTTATTACGGATACAGGCTATGTCAGTGACCGGATGAAAGGCATTATTTCCAATGCGGACGCTTATGTCTTTGAAAGTAACCATGATGTGCAAATGCTAAGGATGGGCCGGTACCCATGGAATACAAAGCGAAGAATTTTAAGCGATGTCGGCCATGTTTCGAATGAAGATGCAGCCATCGCCATGAGTGAGGTCGCCGGAGACAACACGAAAAAGGTGTACCTCGCCCATTTAAGCCTAGACAATAATATGAAGGATTTGGCGAGGATGTCTGTAACACAGACGCTTGAGAGCCGAGGGCTTATTGTGGGTGAGCAATTCGAACTTTATGACACCGATCCAAAAACACCTACTACTTTAACAGCGGTGTAAAAAGGGTAATAGTCAATTGTAGAGGAAAAAACGGGGATGAAGAGTGCTCAACTGAGTGCATCTTCATCCTTTTTTTTGAAAAATAAGACCAAATTATGAACAAATATGGAAGATTTTCTTAAAGACGGGCGATTTTTTAGAAATTTCAATAGGAAAGAGTATAATGATTGATAGAAGTCCAAAATAAAAATTAGCGAATGCTTTTAAGAGAGAGGGATGGTGTGACATGGGATATTACGATCAGAATGACCAAACTCGCCACAAGGAGGGAAAAGGAAGGAATGGTAGTTTTTTTCTTTCAAGCCTGGCTGGAGCGCTAATCGGTGCATTGATTATTATCTTAACTGCTCCCGCTTTATCATCCTACGGTGTATTGCCTTATAAAATTCAGCCGCCCAGTCAGCAGGCAGCAGAAAATAAGTCAGTTCCACCGCAAAACAATTTAGCTGTTCAGTCCCTTAGCGATAAAGAAGTTGACAGTGAAACGGTTCACGCCGTCGAAAAAGCTGGCGGAGCCGTAGTTGGCATTACCAATATTCAATCTTCAGGTTTTTGGTCAGACACTGCAAAGGAGCAGGCAGCTGGGACAGGTTCCGGTGTCATTTATAAAAAAGCAGGAGACAAGGCATTCGTTGTGACAAATAACCATGTGGTCGAAGGGGCAACGAAGCTGGAGGTCACACTTTCGAACGGCACCAAAATTCCGGCAAAGCTTCTAGGCACTGATGTGTTGACAGACTTGGCCGTATTGGCTATCGATGGCACAAAAGTGCAAAAAGTCGCTGAGTTTGGCAACTCGGATCAATTAAAGCTTGGTGAGCCTGTTATTGCGATTGGCGACCCGCTAGGACCAACTTTTTCAGGATCTGTTACAAAGGGAATCATCTCCGGCATCCAGCGAACCATTCCAATCGATATTAATCAGGATGGCATTGTCGATTGGCAATCCGAAGTTCTTCAAACGGACGCTGCGATTAACCCTGGTAACAGCGGAGGTGCTTTGATTAATAGCGCTGGTCAGGTAATTGGAATTAACTCAATGAAAATTGCGCAACAGGCAGTCGAAGGCATTGGTTTATCTATTCCGATCAATTCCGCGAAACCAATCATCAATGATCTCGAACGGTTTGGGAATGTGAAACGCCCGTATATGGGAGTTGATTTGAAATCCGTTGACGAAATCCCGGCGTATTATCAGGAACAAGCACTGAAGCTTCCAAGTGGTATTAACTATGGTGTGGCACTTAGGCAGGTTGTACCGAACTCGCCAGCGGATAAAGCGGGATTAAAGGAAATGGACGTCATCGTCGAGCTTGACGGAAAAACGGTCCATGACGTTCTTGAACTCCGCAAGCATTTGTATAATGACAAGAAAATTGGCGATAAAATGAAAATTAAATTTTACCGTGATGGAAAATTAAAAGAAACAACGGTTACGTTAATTGGAGAGAGCTTATAATAAAAATTTTTGCAAGGAAGCGGCATGGGCTGCTTCTTTTTTTGTGAAGAAAATTAGTTGAGTAAAAAAGCTTGACGGTGAATAACTATTCACATGGTTTCGGGAAAAGTAGTGTAAAATAAAGAATAACAAAATTGGATTGGTCAGGAGAGGAATTACAATGATTTATTGCTGTGAAGAACATATAGATCTTGCGCTGGACACAATTGTGGATGAATATGAAACATTTCCGGTGATGACAAAAGTATCTGTGGATAAAGAGTCCACAAGCTGTGAATATTGTCGAAATGCGGCTATATATATAGTAGGGAACGAGTGATCTCATACAAGATGTGGATAATAAATGTGGATATGTGGATAAACTCTGTGGATAAGTTGTTTGTAACCTGTTTGTAATCTTTTTGTAAAGGGCTGTGGATTGTGAATATCTCCATTATTACGGTTGGTAAGCTGAAGGAAAAGTACTTGAAGGCGGGAATTGAAGAATATTTAAAAAGACTGACGGCATATGCAAAAGTGGAAGTGATGGAAGTCCCGGATGAAAAGGCTCCAGAAGAGTTAAGTGAAGTAGAAATGCTGCAAGTAAAGCAAAAAGAAGGAGAACGGATCTTGGGCAAAATCGGTGCAGATACACACGTCATCGCCCTCGCCATCAACGGAAAAATGCAATCCTCCGAAGAACTTGCCGAAACCCTGGATAAACTGGCGACCTACGGCAAAAGCAAAATCGCCTTCATCATCGGTGGATCCCTCGGCCTAAGCGAGGAAGTCTTAAAAAGGGCAAACGAAAAACTAAGCTTTTCCAAAATGACCTTCCCCCACCAACTCATGAAGCTAATCCTTGTCGAGCAGATCTACCGAGCGTTTCGGATTAATCGAGGTGAACCGTATCATAAATAGTAACGGGTTCCGTTCAGAGGGAGAAAATCTGTTTTCGTAGCTATAATAGCCACCTAATTAGTTAGGTAAATTAGGTACGAATTAACACTTATTTCAATAAAAAAATAACTAGAAAAAATCCCATTTCTTGTTTAATAAAGGAGTGGGATTTTTTGTTCTGTAATTAAATAGGAAATAAATAATAGAGGTGACAGTTGAACAGTTCAAATGTTGAAGTTACATAAAAAGACAAGACCTTACAAAGTCTTGCCTACCTATCAATCCCATATTTAAATTCAGGAAGAAAAATCAAAATGAATGCCTGTCAATTG
>JAUZPT010000007.1 GCA_030705745.1 Bacillota bacterium
ATCACCTGATGTGGCCATCGTCGTTTCCCTTATTATTTGGTTATTTGATTTTTTACCGATTATTAGTTCCATTATCATCCTCGGTCCGTGGTCGTTATACCAATTTATGAGTGGAAATATATCGATGGGAACGCAATTAGCCATATTGGCATGTATTTTGTTAATTATCCGAAGAACGGTGGAACCAAAGGTATTAGGAATTCAAATTGGCCTTTCGCCACTTTCCACTTTAATTTCGATGTACTTGGGTCTTAAACTTTTCGGAATCATAGGTTTAATTGTCGGTCCATTGCTACTGATCATTTTTAATTCCGCCCGTGAAGCAGGCTTCATCAAATTCAACTTTAAAATATAAGAAACGCGGGTTCCAGCATTGGAATCCGCGTTTCTTATATTAAAAAAAGTCGTAAAAAAATGGTTTTTTTGCAGGAATCATTCTTTCAAGTGTGGCTATTTCATCTTCTGATCCTTGTATTAATTCCATTTCATGAAGATCCACAGGCCGTTTGTATCCAAAGAGAATCGCTGTTAATGCATTACTGTTTATATGTATCCCTCTTTTGGGGACTTCCACACAACGGCTGCCGCTCTTTTCTTTAAATGACTGGAACTTCCCCTTTCCAATGAGATAACTGCCATTATTCCATGGAGCATATTCATCTTCGACATGAAGAAATACGCTATCGTCCATTCCAGCGAATGGATATTGTTTTAAACATTTCTCGACATCTACTAGCCTTGCCATAAAGTACGGATATACTTCCATTTTCAATTTAGGTTGATGGAATAAATACTGAAAGTGATCATGTACGGAGAGAAGCATGGTCACTTGTTCCACCATTGAATCATGCTGACAAATAAAGTTCCATAGCCCTGCCCTCGCTTCCTGATTAAGCGCAACCATTTCCATCACGTCTAATTTTCTCTCAGAAACCTTGTACAGGATATACCCTTTTGCTTCTTCGTGCTCATTGCGATAGAGTGCAAGTTGAGCATCGTGATAAATACTTTCCTTCCACCATTTTGCATCACGGACCAACATCCCCATATACTTGGAGGCATACTCCTGGTACACCCTTTCAATTTCCCCTTGATGCGTTTCCTTTGTAAAGCGCTGAATGCGCCCTTTTTGAATGTTATTTATGCGGAGCTCCTTTTTATCAATCACGATTTTTTGGTTATCCGAGAAAATTTCCCATCCGAACTTTCGATAAAAACCGATATCAAAAGGATGAAGAAGTGAAACAATTTGATTTTCTTCTCTCATCTTTTTTAAAGCTTCTACAATTAGTTCCCTTACATATCCTTTACGCCGATATTCAGGATATGTCGCTACACCGGCTACGCCTCCCATTTTCCACTTATGTTCCCCCATCGTTATTTCCAAAGGAATAATATGAAGCTTGGCAGCTAGATTTTGATCTTCATAAATGCCAAGTATCGTATGATCTTTTAATTTTTCCTTTCTTCCAGCAATCTCTTCTTCTTTAATTCGGTATTGAAAAGCATACATCGATAAATCCATAGAATCGATATACTGTTCCTCGGTCAACGTATTAATTTTCATTCTGATACCTCTCTCTCGAAAAAATTCACTTCTATACTTTCGGTTTTAAACCTAATAATCCTTCTATTAACTATTTTCTTGATATAAAAAAAACGCCATTTAATTGGCGCTTTTAACATTAAAATCCGAGTATCGCTTTTATGACAGATGTAGTTTCTCCGCCTTTGTAAAAAACGTAAAGCAAAAGATAAACGGCAATGCCTGTTATTCCTGTAAAAAACCAAATTACGCTTGTGATGGGACCTAATTTCCGATGGAGCTTAAAATTATTTTTAAACCCAGTCATCAGCGTTACGATACCAAAAACTGCTCCTGTCGTCGCAAGGGTAATATGAAAAATCAGAAAAAGCGTATAATAAATCTTTATGTCATGTGGACCGCCAAAAGAAGTATTTCCAATGAACACAGTGCGGCTTGCATAAATCAAAAAGAAAATAAGGGCAAATATCGCTGCCGCAATCATCGTTTTTTTGTGTGTTTCAATTCTTTTTTGGCGAATCTGCCACCAGCCGATGGCAACCGTCACAGCACTCAAAACAATAAAAAACGTGCTGATTGTAGGCAGTATAGGTAATGAAAAATGCATGATAATTCCTCTCTTTTTCCTTTATTCTACGACCATTCTAAATTAGTTCAGTGTAATTTTCAAATGCTAGCAATCGAACAAAACATCATTCGACTGGAGAGGTCTCCAAGCTCTTCGCAATTTCATTTGCAGAATCAGCCTGATCCTTGCGATACCATTCGAAAAACACTTGCCCCAATACCACTCCATAAACGATTTCCTGAATGACCTTCATCAGTACGCCGCCAAGCTGCTGGTCATGGATTGGAGACATGGAATTAAATAGCTCGGGACCACTTAAATTTAAATTGGCCAAGGTCGATGGAGGCACACATAATTTCATTGCCTCTCCCCAGGCATGCGGATCAGTATATGTCATGTACATAGGCGTTTCAGCAAAGATAATTAATGCACATGCAGGAGTTAATAGGATTCCACTCGCAAAAATATAGCCGACTTTTTTTATTCCACTTAGTGTCTGATAATCAGGATGTTGATTGATTAACGGCCACCACATAAAGATAGCAGTTAAAAATAACAGTACTGTGTAAAATGCATGAAGCCACATATTTTGCTTGATTGTATCAAAAACGAGCGGAATATGATAAATCGAAAAAAACCCGTTAAAAATAATTAATGCAATTATTGGCTTTGTAAACAATGAAAAAACATTATGAACGAAACGGAGTCGCAATACCTTGCTCCACATCCAGGAAGGGATACCGACAATCAACATCGGAGGAATCACTAAACATAGTACAGCCATTTGAATCATATGAGCATAAAACATCAAATGCCCCATTAAATCAAGTGGAGAACCTTTTACTGTATATAAAATTGCGATCGATAAGGTAAAATAAATACCTTGTTTCATTTTTAACGCTTCACTATCTTTGAATTTCAGTCTATATTTTACAGCTATAAGGAAATAGCCCAAAATAACAATGAGCAAAAATGAAAGGAAAAATGGACTCCATAGGGCTTGAAAGCCAAAAATATCTAACGAAAGCATAACAATCACCTCAAAAAAAGACTGTCTATATTATACCGCTGAGAACCTATTTAGGCAAAGAACCTAAAATCCCCACAACCTTAGGCAAAAAAGAAAATCGGCCATAAGCCGATTTTCTCTAATAGTTACCACCAAATGATTGTTGTGAAAGTTAGAATTATTGTAAAACCCACTGTTACTCCACCGTATAAAAAGAGCTTTGGAGCTTCGTGTCCTTTATGATTCATATGCATGAAGTAATACAGTTGGAAAATAACTTGTACGGCTGCTAAAAGAATGATAAAAGGCTTTATAAATGTAGCTTCGAAGCCTTTAATCGCAACAGCAGCAAACGCAATCAATGTCAAAAACATCATCAAGGAAAAAGAAACAATTTGATATCTCATGTCTTCCGCATTTTTTTTGCGTCGATATTCAATGTCAACTCTAGGGTTACCTGAATTCAATTGATGATTTGCCATCAGTTTATCCCACCATTCCCATTAAATAGACTACTGTAAAGATAAATACCCAAACAACATCGATAAAATGCCAATATAGGCTTGCAACATAAAATTTTGGTGCATTGTACAGGTTCAAACCACGTTTTGCATTGCGGGCCATTAAAGTGATAATCCATAATAAACCGAAGGCTACGTGCGCTCCATGGAAGCCAACAAGCGTATAAAACGCAGAACCGAATGCACTGCTCGTAAATGTATGGTGAAATGCATGGACATAATGATTGAATTCATAAATCTCTAGCCCCAGGAACCCGAAACCTAATAAAACCGTCAAACCAAGCCATAGCAGCATCTTTTTAAAAGCAAAGTTTTTCATATGGTACATCGCGTAAACGCTTGTCAGTGAACTAGTCAATAACAGCATTGTTGCCGTGAAGGTCAGCGGCAATTCAAACAAATCTTTTGCAAGAGCCTGGTGCGTATTTGGCACTCTATCTTTTAATGCCAAATATGTGGCAAAGAGAGATGCAAACAGTACTGTTTCTCCACCTAGGAAAAACCAGAAACCTAAAAATTTATTTTTTGCTTCAAGGGTGGCTTTTTCAGGAGAAGCTGGCCATGTTTCATGCGTAAATTTCTCTTCTACGTGCATTATGCCTTAACCCCCTTCTCATCATCGTCCATTAAATCTTCTTTATGGATATGGAATCCATGATCATCCTTAACGGATCTTAAAAACATTGAACCAAGTGTAATCGCCAATCCAAGGAATAATACTGGGAAAGCCCAAGTTCCATGTTCGCCATGGTACATGGCTCCAAATGCAGCGACGAAAAGTCCAAATGACATCATAAATGGCAAGAATGATGAATTTGGCATATGAATGTCCCCTAGTGGCTCTGCAGGAGTCAAACCTTTCTTGCCTTCCATCTTTTCTATCCAATAAGCGTCCAATCCACGTACAAGCGGAAGCTGTTTATAGTTATAGAATGGTGGCGGTGAAGAAAGAGCCCATTCAAGAGTTCTGCCATCACCCCATGGATCGTTTCCAACTCGAACATTTTTAACGGAAGTAGTAATGATGTTGATTAAAAGAACAATCACACCTGCTGCCATAAAAAACGCCCCAACTGAACTGACCATGTTTGCAGTTTCAAATCCTTGGCCTGGTAAATAGGTAAACACACGGCGTGGCATGCCCCATAGTCCCAAGAAATGCTGGATAAAGAATGTCAAATGGAAACCAATGAGGAATAACCAGAAAGTAATTTTACCCAAAGTTTCGTTCAACATTGTACCAAATATTTTTGGCCAATAAAGATGTGTACCTCCTAGAAGTGCAAGTACTACACCACCAACGATAACATAATGGAAATGTGCTACAACGAAGTAGCTGTCATGATATTGATAGTCAGCAGCTGCAGATGCAAGCATGACTCCCGTTACTCCCCCTGCCACGAAAGAAGGAATGAACGCAACTGCATAAAGCATTGGCGTCGTAAATTTCACGCTTCCGCCCCACATTGTAAACAACCAGTTGAAAATCTTAATACCAGTCGGAACTCCAATTGCCATAGTTGCAACTGCGAAAATTGCATTTGTGACCGGCCCTAAACCGTCAGCAAACATATGGTGAGCCCAAACCATGAATCCTAAGAATCCAATTAATACAAGAGCAAATACCATTGAAGAATATCCGAACAAACGCTTTCTTGAGAAAATCGCGAAAGTCTCAGAGAAAATACCGAAAGCCGGAAGAATCAAAATGTATACTTCAGGATGTCCGAAAATCCAGAATAAATGCTCCCAAATTATGGTATTACCACCCATCGACACTTCAAAGAATTTAGCACCGAACAAACGGTCAAACATCATTAAGACTAACCCTATAGTTAATGGAGGGAAAGCGAATAAAATAAGTGCTGATGTTACAAAAGTTGCCCATGTGAACATCGGCATACGCATATACGTCATACCAGGAGCACGCATATTAATAATCGTGACAAGGAAATTGATGCCCCCGATTAATGTACCAAAACCTGAAATCTGTAGACCTAATAAGTAAAAATCTACCCCATGCCCTTTTGAGGCTACCGCCAATGATGCATATGAAGTCCAGCCAGCATCAGGTGCTCCTCCTAAAAACCAAGATAAATTTAAGAATACTCCACCAAAGAAAAATAGCCAAAATCCTAAAGCGTTTACAAATGGAAATGCAACGTCACGAGCGCCAATTTGCA
The DNA here is from genome assembly GCA_030705745.1 of Bacillota bacterium. Lineage (GTDB taxonomy): Bacteria > Bacillota > Bacilli > Bacillales > Cytobacillaceae > Neobacillus_A. Next base: position 5,828 of record JAUZPT010000007.1, read on the forward strand.
AAGGCATGACAGCATTCATAAACGCAAAGATGAGCGGCATTGCTGCCAGGAATATCATAGTAGTTCCGTGCATTGTCATAATTTGATTGTATAATCCTGCGCTTACGAAATCATTGTTTGGAACAGCAAGCTGAATCCGAATGAACAATGCTTCAAGTCCACCAACGACGAAGAAAAATCCACCGGCAATAAGATATAGGATTGCGATCTTCTTATGGTCAACAGTCGTTAGAAAATCCCATAGTGTCGCACCGAATCCTTGTTTCTTAGCATAGGTACTCACAATTTTACCTCCCTTTCGAACAAATCCCTTTTATTTCTGTACCTTCAGACTCATCAAATAATCAGCTAATGCATTAAGCTGTGCATCTGACATTGTTGGATATTTACCAGCCATTTTATTGCCTGGTTTATATTTTTCAGGATTTTTAATCCAATTTTTAATCGATTCTTTCGTATGCGGCAAAATACCAGCTACACGTGAACGCTCACCAAAGTTTGTCATGTTTGGTGCGATACGAGCTGCAATCGGAGTGCTATTTGTAGGCGTTACAGCATGGCAGCCAATACAGCTTTTGCTGAAAATTTGCTGTCCTTCCTGTGCAGATGCAGTTGTAGCTTCCTGTGGTTTTTTCACATTCTGCATCGCTCGTACCCAGGTTTGGAATTTGTCTTTATCAATTGCTTTTACTTTAAAGTCCATTAGAGCATGTGATTCGCCGCAAAGCTCAGCACATTTTCCGTAAAAAAGATTTCCAGCTTCGTCTGCTTTTTTATTATCAAATTCAAGCCAAAATTTATTTACATTTTCTGGGTTTACATCCAATTTTCCTCCGACTGCAGGAATCCAGAAAGAATGTTTTACATCAGAAGATTTCAAGTTAAAATAAACTTTTTGATTCGTCGGTACAACCAACTCCTGGCTTGTTACAATACCAAGATCCGGGTATTCAAATTCCCACCAATATAAATTGGCACGAACGTTGACGACAAGAACATTATGTTTACCATCAGCATTTTTCTTATCCATCGGTGATACATTCGCAAGATTGAAGGTAGTTGCCACAGTTGGAACAGCTAAAATTAAAAGTAATAGAATTGGAATAACAGTCCAGATGATTTCCAATCTATGGTTTCCTTCGACTTGTTTCGGAATCATGTTTTCGTCTTTTCTTCTAAACTTTACCAACACAAGCAAAAAGATAACGGTTACAACAATGATTACACCAATCATAATGTATGTACTTAACTTCATTAACCCAAATTGCATTTCTGCAACGTCGCCGGCTGGCTGCAATGTGGACAAATACGGTTTGCCACAGCCGGAGAGAACAAGCGCTAAGATCGCAAATAACGAGATTAAACGCCACTTCGCAAGCCTTTTCATAGCTTAATCAAACCCCTCTTTCGCATATAAATTCTTTGTAATGCTTAATCATAAAATATATTTTTGGATAAATACATTCCGAAGCAGCGCTCCGGAATGCCTTTATCGACAAAACTAAAGTAATGTGACAATAACCATTGCTACAAACATGATTGTTAAATATTGAAGCGAGTATAAAAACATCGATTTTGCCCATTTTATATCATCTTTACTCTTGTATCCATAAATCCCTAATCCCAACCATCCTAAATTCAATGCGGTTGAAAGAATTAAAAACGGCAAGCCCAATGAAGTAAGGAAAAACGGAATTGGAAGCAAGGCAGCTACCCAGATAAGAATATGCTTTTTCGTAACTGCAAAACCTTTAACAACCGGAAGCATTGGAATACCGGCAGCGCGATATTCTTCCACCCTTCTCATTGCCAAAGCATAAAAATGAGGCGGTTGCCAAACAAACATTAGCAAAAATAACATCCAGGCCATTGTACTGAGATTGCCATCGATTGCAGCCCAGCCAATCAATGGAGGTACTGCCCCTGAAATGCTTCCTACAATAGTATTCGAAACAAACTGCCTCTTGGACCACATTGTATAAAGGACCACATAAGTAAAAACACCAACTAAACCAATGACCGTTGCTGTCCATGTTGTCAGCATCAAAAGCAGCGTTCCTAAAACAATTAAGAAAACACCCATTACAAGGACCTTATACGGCATTACCTTTCCAGTAACAGTCGGCCTTGATTTTGTTCTATCCATCAAGTGATCGATATCTCGGTCATAATAGTTATTGATACTGCATGAACCTGCGATAATTAAAGAAGAACCCATCATTGTAAAAAAGAGAATATCGAGATTATCGAGAAAGCGCAGGCCGCTAAAATGTAAAGCCAGCCAAAAACCTGTAAAAGTGGTTATTGCATTGGAATTGACGATTCCGATTTTAATCAGGGCAAGGAAGTCTTTCCAAACATTCGTTTCTTCTATTTGGAGGCTAGTTGCGCCATTGTCCATAACCGTATCGTTAATTGTCTTTGAATTGGACATATTTTTTCCTCCTATTCATTTATCACAAACAGACAACCTAAAACATCGATAGAAAACGTAAAACTCTTTTCCTATCTTGCTCAAAAATAAAATTTAGAGAAAAACAGTTAAAATAGATACCTATATTTACACTGTTTTTAGATTGTTAATTATTAAAATAAAAAAAGCAATACTTTCTCTGTATATTAAATCACACTTTTATCCTTTTTTGTGAACTTTTTTTGTATAATTTCCAAAAGAAACATCATAAAATTCATCTATAACCTTTCGTAGTGCGAAAAGAAAACGTTTATATAGGAAATATCGGGAAAAAATAAGTTTTTTCCAATATAAAGAAAATATTATCATGTTCAATACAAAAAATAAACAAACAATCCTAATAACGATTAGGATTGTTTTTCTGTTTTCATCATAATTTTCGACCTATTCCACTATAACAATAGTGAAAACTAGTTCGTTACAATAAAAACAAAGAAACATTTCATTATAAAATGAAAAACAGAGATTCACGTCTGTTCTTTTTTGTCATAATTCGTTATGATGAATAAGGGATTTTGAACTTCAACGGTTACAAATTAATTATACGGTCAAGATTAGTCTTTGACAAATTTTTGAATTATTTACAAGAAGGTGAAGTATTTGCGGCGTTCTTTAAAGTGGCTTGCAGTTGCCACTACAATCGGAATGATTTTTATTTTAATCGGTGGAGCATTGGTTACGAAAACAGGTTCAGGAATGGGATGCGGAAGATCATGGCCACTATGCAACGGCAAATTCGTTCCAACCCATATCACAGCACAATTAATCATCGAGCTTGCACATAGGCTTATTTCCGGAACTGTGGGCATCATGGTCCTGATTCTCTCTATATGGTCCTGGAAAACAATTGGTCATATTAGGGAAGCAAAATTCCTTTCATTTCTATCATTTTTCTTTCTTTTGCTACAGGCGTTGATTGGTGCTGCAGCGGTAAAATGGGGCCAATCTGGCTTTATTCTAGCCTTGCACTTTGGAATTTCACTTGTTTCTTTTGCTTCGGTATTTTTATTGACATTGCTCATTTTTGAAGTGGATAAAAAATTCGATGCTGAAAAGCTGATTATTGATAAAAGAATGGGAAGGCATATTGTTCTTGTTTCCATTTATAGTTACTTCGTTATTTATTCCGGTGCTCTTGTGCGGCACACGAAGTCAAGTCTCGTGTGCCGTGATTGGCCATTGTGCATTAACAGCTCTCCAGCGCTTCCATCGAACATGTATGAATGGGTTCAAATGGGCCACAGGACAGCCGCGGCTTTAATTTTTCTTTGGATTGCATATATTACAATTTTGGCCATTCGCAAGTATAAGCATCAAAAAATCATTTACTGGGGCTGGATTATATCTTTTGCGCTCGTTTGCTTGCAGGTGATTGCAGGCGCATGCATTATTTTCAGCAGGTTAAATCTGTATATTGCTCTTCTACACGCTTTTTTCATCACCTGCCTTTTCGGAGTACTGAGTTATTTTCTACTCTTATATTCCCGAAACAGACACAATAGCCATTAAAAAAAGTTGCCGAATTATCGGCAACTTTTTTTATTTCTCATGACCTTAGTTGAAAAACATTTTGTTTATTCACAGCCGTTTTCTTGTCTATTTGCATCTCATTTTTTTTATACTTGCTTTCATAATTAGTAAACATCGAAATATTGACCAATATTCCGCTTGCCAGGGCAAGCTGTACAAGTGAAGATCCCCCATAGCTGACAAAAGGAAGAGGAACGCCTGTTAACGGTATAAGACCCGAGACGCCACCAAGGTTTATAAAAGATTGTAAACCTCTCATGCCAGCGATTCCAATGGCAAGCATACTTCCAAAAGGATCCTTGCACTTCATGCTAATATAAATCCCTCTTAAAACGATATATCCCAAAAGGATCAAGACGAAGCCCACACCCCAAATTCCAAGTTCCTCTGCAATGACTGCCATAATGAAATCCGTATGTGGTTCAGGCAAATAACCTAACTTCTCTATGCTTTTCCCTAATCCCAATCCATTTATGCCTCCCGAACCGATTGCATAATATGAATTAACAATATGGTATCCAAAGGTTTTCTCAACAGCAAATGGATTGGAATAGGCCTGAAAACGGCCCATGCGCACAGTTGAGAAAACTTTTGCTTTTAAAACAATGGCAAACGGCAATGCCGCAATTATTCCTATCGTCGCTAAGCGAAGAATATTCTTCCCATTCATACCAGAGGAAACAATAACCGTAAGAGCAATCAGAAAAATAATCCCAGCGGTTCCAAAATCCGGCTGGATTGCGACAAACAAACAGACCAAAAAGAGATAAAGAAGAGGAGGTACAACACCTTTATTAAATTCATTTATGTAGTTCTGTTTTTTCGCATAAACGGCTGACATATAGATGATGACGAACAACTTTACAAATTCAGAAGGCTGTAAGCTGTTACTTCCAAATTTGAACCAACTATTTGCGTTACCGGCGACATGGCCAAACACAAACAAAGCCGCCAGTCCAGCTAAAGATCCCACAACCATTGGGAAAAGAATTCTTGTACTCCTCATAGCTTTGTATGGAAAGAGAGCAGTTAGGATAAAAACAACTGCAGCCGCAATAAGATGCAGTTTTTGCTTTTGATAAAAATAGTCAGCAGGATATCCGTATCTTTGCATCGCAGTGACCATACTTGCACTATATACCATAATCAGCCCGAATGTCGCCAAAAGTGCGATCGCAATAACAAGCGTATAATCATATGATTTCAAAATTTTCTTTATCATTTCATCTCTTCCTCAATTTTGATTGGTACAACTATTATAATAGAAAAATGTGGCGAATACTTAAGGAAAAGATATTTAATTAAAAATAGGCATATGTGCTGATTTTATATTGTATCAAAAAAACTCAAACAATTCGAATTCATTGTTTGAGTTTTGTAGTTATTTTTTTATAGATGCATCGTGAAGGACGGAAAGTTCTCTTTCCAGTTTATCCAAGATTTCCTTGCCATCCATAACATTTATCAAGCCAAGTCGCACTGCAAAGTCAATTTCTCTTGATAAGCCAAACATTTGAGTATCCAATACCTCTTCATAAAGAGGGCATTGAGGCATCGTAAGATTATCCATTTGCACTTTGATCAACTTTAATATTTTATCAGCGTCAGCCTGCAATAAGGCATATGCTCTTTCCTGATGATTCACTACCATTTCAGACGCCACCATTGATCCCCCCGTCTCCGAGCGTTTACCCAACTTATCTCTAAATTTTACCGTTAAGAGACATAAATTGCAAGAACATTCATCATCGACCCCAAAAAAGTACATGCCAAAATAAAACAGGATATGACATTCCATGAAATTGAAGCTATACTTTTACTTAGAACAAAAAGTGGAAGCGCATTGTTTATCCCCTCGAGGTTGCTGGAACTGGATTATGATAACCCTGTGAGTTATGAACAACGCGAATTTTCATTATTTTCTTAGCAACAGGTGAAAATGGAGGCATTATCATGGAAAATATCATTCAAATAAAAGGAAAAGTGAGATTTCCGATTACTCTTGATCCAGGAGTATGGATTTTTGACGATCGACGAGTCGATTTATCCACGTTCTTTGATCAACCAGAAAAATCAGAGAATCATTTAGAAAGATACACAAAGGAAATTTCGAAGCACTGGGACAGGGAAATTACTGAGGGGGCAATTGTACCGCCAACTTTAAAAACCGAAAAAAAATTCCTGAAGGAACAATTATTGTCCGGATCATTCGGCATTCCATTGAAACCATTTTTGCTCAATGCAGAACCCCATCAAGATGCAACATCCTTAATAATAGAAACTGCTAGTGATAAAATAGTAGTTCCTCTAGAAAAAGCTTTTATGAGCATCGTAGCTTTCTCGGAAAACGGAAAACCATTAAAGCAGGATGGGCCAGTCCATATTTATTTTGGCGATGGTTCCAATCGACACAACCCTATTAAATGCGTTAAAGGTTTTCACATTTTATAGTAATATCCGAACGGGCGCAACAAAGCGCCCGTTTATTTTCATAAAAGATCGGCTGCCAGTCTGGCGAGCCCTGATCTCTCCCCTTTTAACAATTTCATATGGGCCGAAATGGATTCATTCTTGAATTTTTCAAGAACGTAAGCTAGGCCGTTATTATACGCATCCAAATACGGATGGTCAATCTGGTCAGGATCTCCCATCAGGACGATTTTACTTCCCTCTCCTACCCTCGTTAATATCGTCTTTACCTCATGTTTCGTTAAATTTTGTGCTTCATCAATGATAATAAATTGATCCGGCAAACTTCTTCCCCTAATGTAAGTGAGAGCTTCGACTTCAATCGAATTCATGCCCGCAAGGATGGCATCCAGTTCTCCCGCTTTTTTTGTATTGAAAAGAAATTCGAGATTATCGAATATGGGCTGCATCCAAGGCCTGAGTTTTTCTTGTTTTTCCCCTGGAAGGTATCCAAGGTCTTTTCCCACTGGCACAATTGGCCTTGCAACAAGAAGCTTTTTATATTGCCTCAGATCCTCTGTCTGAAGCAAGCCTGAAGCAAGCGCCAATAAAGTCTTTCCGGTTCCGGCTTTGCCAATAAGGGTGACAAGCGGGATATCTTTTCTCAAAAGCAATTCTATTGCTAGCGTTTGTTGGACATTGCGGGGATGGATTCCCCATATATGTTCCTGGTTAAAAATTAACTTCTTGACCTTGTTGCCGCTTTTGTCTACCATACCTAGCGCAGAGGCTGAACCACCAAGAGAATCCTTCATGATAAGTGCCTGATTTGGATAAAAGGGGTGGTTGGCGATCTCCAAAAGAGAAAGTTCTCCTCTTTCGTAAAACTTGCTTAACTTATCCGCAGGCAAATATACTTCGAGAAATCCCGTATATAAATGATCTGTTTCAATCACGCGATCACTTAAAAAATCTTCTGCCACGAGACCGATTGAATCTGCTTTTACCCGGACAAGCGTATCCTTGCTAACTAGAATAACCATTTTACCATTTTCTTTTGTTTGCTCCTCTAAAAATAAGTTCTTTGCCACAGCCAGAATCCGGTTATCATTTGTTTTTTCAACAAAAATTTCTTGAAGTTCATGAAACGAACGGTGATTCAATTCAATTCGTAAACTGCCTCCATTTTCGAGCTGGATTTTCTCGTGCAGCTTCCCATTGGCTCTCAGGCTATCGATTAACCTAGATACCTGCCTTGCATTCCTACCTACTTCGTCCATATATCTTTTCTTAGAGTCAACCTCTTCCAGGACAACGGCTGGAATGATGACCTCGTTGTCTTCAAAAGAGAAAATGGAATACGGGTCCTGCAACAATACATTTGTGTCCAACACGTATATTTTACTCAATCCGATGCCTCCCGTTTCTCATGTTCTTTTGATCTTAAATGGTCTGAAGCACGCAAAGGTAAAGGAACTTTTGTAAAATATATGAGTATCGGGATAAAGATAGAAGAAAAATAGCACAATAAATGATAATCAATCCGTTAAAAGACCCGGTTTTCAAGACAAATATGAATTCATTCATACATGAAAAATACAAAAAATGAGGTGATTTCAATGAAGAAAATTATTATGTCTATTTTAATCCTTGTTATTTTAGCGGGATGCAGTACCAATACAGTTAGAAATCAAAATGTAAAGTCACAAGTAATCAACGTGAAAAATAGTTATATTCAAGAAGTCGACAAAAAATCAGGACAGGAAATCGCAAAGCATTTGGTCGAACTCGCCTCCGGTATCCCAAATGTTAACGATGCTACAGCAGTCGTGATCGGAAGATATGCTATCGTTGGAATTGATGTAAATTCAAAACTAGAAAGGTCGCAGGTTGGTTCGATAAAGTATTCAGTTGCCGAAAGCTTAAAGAAGGATCCTTTTGGGGCTCGAGCAATAGTCGTAGCTGATGCGGATACAACTGCCAGATTAAAAGAAATCTCTCAGGATATTCGAAATGGAAGGCCTGTACAAGGTGTCCTGAATGAGCTCGCAGATATTACAGGACGCTTAATGCCTGAAATACCTGGTGATTTAATCAACCCAAATCCAAAAAATGCCCCAGAAGAACCAAAAAGGAATTTAAATCGCACTGAACAAAATAACCTCCAACATCAACAGGAACAAGAATCAAAAGGAAAAAAATAGGTTTTGTTAATCATCTTTGTCTATATTAGCTGAACACAAAAAATAAAAAGCTTAGTCATTTGACTAAGCTTTTTTCATTGCTTCCATTACTTGTTTGTCTAATCTTGCTGCTGCGTCTTTGTCATAAGTTTTATCGTACTTAGGCTCAGCAACAATTTTTGATCCATAAAACATAACATCTCGAACTTCCTGAATGGATAATTCAATTAATGCAAGTTTCAATGGAACGTCAGATAATTTTTCAATTTTCACATTAGCCGTTCCACTTATTGAATATGTAGATTCATTAGCAATTACGTTTATGACTGCTTGATTATGAGCGGTAACGTTTTGTACAATTCTGGACCGATTATCGACAGCGAAATAAATCGTGCTATCATCTTTCGCAAAAACCCACGAAATCGCACTAATTGCTGGTGCCCCTGTTTCATGGTCAATCGTTGCCAAAGTAACAAATTTTTCTTTTTGAAGCTCATTGTATAAAGGCACAATTAATTTAGGTTCAACTTGGTTTGCCATTCTATCTACCCCTTATTTAATTTCTGATAGCATCTGAAGGAACTATTCCCATCTTACTACTATCCCAATTATTCATCAACTCATACGGAATTCGCTAACGACTTGAATGCCGGTATGGTATACTATTATATAATTATTCATGTTATTGTTTGATATGAGAGAAAAAAATCGAGGTGTATATATGAGAGTCAAATGTGTTATTTGCGATAAAATTGAAGCGATTGAAGATGAATCGCTTATAGCAAAACGGCTACGCAACCGCCCCATACATACATATATGTGTAATAGCTGCCAGGAAAGAATAACCGAAAAAACGAATGCCCGCATTGAAACAGGCAATTTCCGTCTTTATCGCTCAAATTCCGAGGAAGATGAATGGTAGTACATAAAAACCCGAGTGGCCCACGAAACGGCCACTCGGGTTTTTTTATATCTCCGGATAGTTTGGAAACTTTTCCGGTTCTTCATTGATTTGATTAAGCATAACTTCAATCAAATCGCATGGAAAACGAGTTGTCTTTCTCTCTCCGTTTTGATCAAAAGAAATGTAATACATATCATCATCTTTTGAAACTTCAATATGAGAAACTCCATGTTGTTCACGCAAAATTTCATAAAACATCGTTTCGGTTTCGACTGCTGCAACATCATCCTGCCGCACATCCAAAACCACCTTGATTGTTAACCAATTATACAATGCATCCTGCAGGGACATCATTACTTTTCCCTCCATCATTTCGCTTCCGCCTGTTGCCTTTTTTCTTGGTGGAGGCGAATTTTATAAATAACAAGAATTAGCGCCGCCACCATAAGGCCTTCCGCAATTGGCAATGCATAGGATAAAATAAGCAGAATAAAACAGCCAAATAGGAGGCAAATATAAATGACTAAATTTTTCAAAGGAGGCAACTTTTTGGCAAACCCCAATTTATAAACAAGCACTGACAACAATACAATCAAAATATACTGTAACCATACCGCGGTATGAACGTCAGTAAGCTCCATGAAAAATTTTAAACTCGGAGAAAAAGTTACCATATAATTCCCTCCTCTTGGGATTAGTTTGTTTCTGCGAATTTTTTCTTCTTGGCCATTCTTTCACGTTCATTTTTATCAAGGATTTTTTTACGCAATCTAATTGATTCAGGTGTTACTTCACAGAACTCATCATCATTCAAATATTCCAAAGACTCTTCCAATGTCATAATGCGAGGCTTTTTGATGACAGAGGTTTGGTCTTTGTTTGCCGAACGGATATTGGTTGCTTGCTTCACTTTCGTGATATTTACAGTAATGTCGCTCTCACGTGTATGTTGTCCAACAATCATACCTTCGTAAATTTCAGTTCCCGGATCAACAAAAATTGTTCCTCTGTCTTCGACTTGCATAATACCATAGGTTGAAGCCTTTCCAGATTCCATGGAAACGAGAACGCCTTCGCGTCTGCCGCCAACTTGTCCTTGTGCCATCGGCTGGTAGCTGTCAAATGTATGATTGATGATTCCGTAACCGCGAGTAAGGGTTAAGAATTCAGTTGTGTAACCAATTAATCCACGAGCAGGTACATTGAAGATTAAACGAACTTGCCCAGATCCATTGTTCACCATATCAATCATTTCACCTTTACGAGCACCGATTGATTCCATTACAGAACCTGTATGCTCCTCAGGAACATCGATTTGAACTCTTTCAATCGGTTCGCATCTAACCCCATCAACATCCTTAACGATAACTTCTGGTTTTGAAACCTGCAACTCGTACCCTTCACGGCGCATATTTTCGATTAAAATCGATAAATGCAACTCTCCGCGGCCTGATACGATCCACGCATCCGGAGAATCTGTATTATCAACGCGCAAGCTAACATCTGTTTGTAATTGAGCGCGAAGTCTTTCTTCGATTTTTCTTGAAGTCAAATACTTGCCTTCCCTGCCGGCAAATGGGCTGTTATTCACAAGGAATGTCATTTGCAATGTCGGCTCATCGATTCGCAGGATTGGCAAAGCATCCTGATGCTCAACAGGGCAAACTGTTTCACCCACATTGATATCTTCCATTCCTGAAACAGCAATCAAATCACCAGCTACTGCTTCTTCGATTTCTTGGCGCTTAAGACCAAAGAAACCAAAAATCTTCGTTACACGGAATTGCTTGACTGAACCGTCGAGCTTCATAAGAGCAACTTGTTGCCCAACTTTCATCGTGCCGCGGAATACGCGTCCGATCCCGATTCTTCCTACATAGTCATTATAATCAAGTAGGGCAACCTGGAATTGAAGTGGTTCTTCACGGTTGTCCACAGGAGCAGGAATATGTTCAACGATTGCTTCATACAAAGATTGCATGTTTTCATCCTGTTGTGCAGCATCCACACTTGCTGTTCCGTTAATAGCAGAAGCGTAAATTACAGGGAATTCAAGCTGTTCTTCAGTAGCATCAAGTTCGATAAATAAATCGATTACTTCATCAATTACTTCTGCAGGGCGAGCAAAGTCACGGTCGATTTTATTCACGACAACAATTGGAGTTAAATTTTGCTCCAAAGCTTTTTTTAGAACAAAACGAGTTTGTGGCATGCAGCCTTCGTAAGCGTCAACGACGAGCAATACACCGTCGACCATTTTCATGATTCGTTCTACTTCGCCACCAAAATCAGCGTGTCCAGGTGTATCCAAAATGTTAATACGTTTATCTTTATATTGAATCGCCGTATTTTTCGCTAAAATGGTAATTCCGCGTTCTCTTTCCAAATCATTTGAGTCCATCGCACGTTCTTCAACGTGCTCATTTGTGCGGAAAGTTCCCGACTGTTTTAAAAGCTGGTCTACCAACGTTGTTTTACCATGGTCAACGTGGGCAATAATGGCGATATTACGTATATCTTCTCTGATTTTCAAAAAATTTCACTCCTACCTGTATTCTAAAAGAGTACATTCCTATTTTTAATTTCCCCATCCATAACTAAAACATTATACCATAATTAAAGTAGAAACCTAAAGGCATTTTATGTACAATGAAGAATATAAACAGAAAAGGCGTTGAAATGCTTGTTTATATGCAGTAAAAAAAAATATAAATAGATATAATTACCAAATAAGGGGATTATTAATATGAAGAAAATTAAATGGATTTTTCTTTTTTACGCCATTTTGGCAGCAGCATGTATCATGGGAATGGGCGTGGCAATCGCAGAGAAAAGCATGATCGGCTTTGCAGGCTGTGTCGTATTGCTCATTTTCATCATGGGTTCCGGTTTTAAAACGAAAAAAAGAATGCGTGAAAACGGTCAGTTATAAACAAAAGGCGCAAGCGCCCTGTTTAGCCCCGACAAGCGCTGGAGGGCCTGGCGGTGAAGTCGGTCTTTGACTTCATCGTCAGGACCGAAGCGACCTCGAGGGGCTGGGCGCTGAAGCTGGATTACACTAAATTCTTCCGAGTTATCCATACCTAGAAAATATATTATTTTCTTGACGAAAAAAAGGAGGACAGGATGTTTTATCCCGTCCTCTTCTTTTATTAGATTCACTTTCTCCCATTACCATTTTCCGTCTTTTAAATAATCATGTAAAATGGTTGAATGAAGTCCAGGCCCTGATGCCAACAAAGAATCCTGGTTAACGAAATCAAGCTTTTCTCCTCTCAAATTCGTAATGATTCCTCCCAATTCCTCCACAATTACGGCACCTGCAGCAACATCCCACGGAGCAAGCCTTAAGGAAATATACGCATCAATTCTCCCTGTCGCAACAAATACCAATTCTAATGCAGCAGAGCCGTATGACCGTGTTCCCCGTGCATCCCTGGCAAGAGGGATAAGCAGATTATGATCAATTCGATGATTTTCCATGACCCAAGTGGCATTTAATGCGATGATTGCTTCATTCACACTTTTCTCTTTAAGATTCACTAACTTCTTTTCATTTAAAAATGCGCCCTGCCCACGCTTTGCATGATAAAGTTCATCATGAACGACATCATAAATCAGACCGATCATCCCAATTCCCTGTTCATAAACACCAAGCGATATGGCAAAATTTCTTTGCTGATGAACAAAATTCATTGTTCCATCAATCGGGTCAATGATCCATACAATTCCCTCGTGGCTTGTTAATTTGTCGCCGAATCCTTCTTCTCCAAGAATTTGATGTCCAGGAAAGGTGTTTCTAATTTTCTCAATAAAAAACTGTTCCGTTTCTTGATCGATATTTGTTACAAGGTCATTTGGATCAGATTTCGTTTGGATATTCAATGTTTTGTCAAAGGAGGAGCGAATCATTGTTCCTGCTTCCTTTATCCATTTTTTCGCGTATTCATCAATGCTTTCCCAGTTCATCTTTTACCCTCCAAAAATCCTTTTTTCAATGTCATATGTATTACGTTCATCAATTTAGTATCTCTTTTCAGCTTAATAAAAATATGAAGTCTCTTCAACTTTTAGGCTTCCCATTTTTATTCAATTATACCTTTTTCTACTTTTTAAAAAACAATAAACGAACTCCCTGAATCATCTTGGAGTTCGTTTTATTTTTGCCACTTTGTGCTTGCATTGAATTTCATTTCTTTCGTTAATCCCCTTCGCATTTTTGCATTAAAGAGCTTTCAGGCGAAGAAGTTCCTGCCTGATTTTTTCAAGGCGCAGCTTGCAATTGCTTTTTTTATCCTCATTCTTCTCTTTCATCGCTTCGAATAAGGTAGCCAGTTCATAATCCATTTCCAATCTCAGCATTGCTGTTCTTTCTTTTTCCACGGACTTCTTTCTTGTTGAGCTAATTAATTGTTTCATAAATATACTCTCCTTCCAAATTAAAAACTGATTTTTCTGATTATTTATAAATAGTGTATGAGCAACCTTCACTTGTTGCAACCACATTGAGGTTTTTTTATAAAATCTTCCTAGCCTAATTTGTATAAGTATGCCCGCCAATATGCTACAATTATCGACAAAGTTGCAAGGAGGTTGAATATGGAATTTACTGGTTTTAATCAAGATGATTTCGAAGTTTTTTCGATAAATGGTTTAGACGAACGGATGGATGCGTTGAAGGAAAGAATTCGTCCTAAATTATCCAGTTTGGGTGAATATTTTGCCCCAACCTTATCCTTATTAACAAATGATGAAATGTTCGTTCATGTTGCAAAACACGCACGCCGTACCATTAATCCGCCTAACGATACTTGGGTTGCCTTTGCGGCGAATCCACGAGGTTATAAAATGCTGCCCCATTTCCAAATTGGCCTTTGGAAAACGCATTTGTTTATTTGGTTTGCAGTCATATATGAATGTCCACAAAAACAGCATGTTGGCAATACACTTGAAAAACACGTCGACAACCTTTATGAAGAAATCCCAAGTAATTTCTCTTGGTCTGGAGATCACACAAAGCCAGACGCGATTCAACATGGACAACTTTCCAAGAAAGAACTGTTGGCTCTTTTCCAAAGATTGCAAACGGTTAAAAAATCAGAAATTCTTTGCGGATTACACCTTGATCGTGATGAAGTGATTAGGATGGGCCCATCAAAACTTCTTCTTGAAATTGAGAATGTGTTTAGAAAAATAGTACCCGTATATAAATTGTCATAAACCTTTTAACTGCTAAGCTTAGTATATAATTAACAAAAGCTCCCTTTTGGGAGCCTTTGTCATTTCATGATAATTTTATCCATGGGTGATGCTTCTTTTGCTTTTTTGATTGCACGGTAAGCAGAATAGCTGCTTAATTCTTCAAATTCTCCGCAAATCTTTTTTTCCTGGGCTTTTCCTGGCACTATTTCTTTAAAACGCCGATAGGTTTCCATTAATTCATCTCGACCGATTCCTGATTCATACGCACGTTCAATCGCCTCGAAAAACTTGATTACGTCCACGATTTCTTCTGTGGACCAATGATAATCAATCGGATATTGATATTCCATTCATGTTCACCTGCTTTCACTTGCTGCATTTCATTTTACTTATAAGCGTTTTTTTTTTCAACCGAAGCTTACCCTCTCCATTTGGATTGTATTCTTTCGACATCCACCATAATTCTTTCAATTAACTTTTGAACGGACGGAACATCATGGATCAACCCTAACACTTGACCGGCCCACCCAAACCCTTCTTCCTGCACCCCATCATAAATGAAGCGCTTGTTGGCTTCTCCGCCAATGAAGGATTTCAATTGCTCATACCCTCCGTTTCGGCTTTCTATTTCAAGTATTTTATCGGTCCATGAATTTGAAAGTGCCCTTGCCGGAGCTCCCAAAGATCTTTTGATAATGACCGTATCGTTTTCGTTTCCTTCAAGCAACATGTTTTTGTAGGCTGCACTCGCATGCAAGCATTCTTTCGTCGCAATGAATCTTGTTCCCATTTCGATGCCTTCTGCCCCCAAACTCAAAGCAGCCATAAATCCCCGGCCATCTCCAATTCCTCCTGAAGCAATGACAGGAATTGAAACAGAATCAACCACACTGGGGATAAGAACCATCGTGCCAATATCATCACGGCCAAGATGTCCTCCCCCTTCTTGCCCGACTACCATAACAGCATCCGCGCCTAACTGTTCTGCCTTTATTGCCTGTCTTCTTGAAGCTACAAGTATCAGCTTTTTACAATTTGTGCTTTCTAACTTTTTTAAAATTGGTTCAGGATTTCCACCTGTCATAGAAATAACGGGTACATTTTCTTCAATTGCAACCTTTAAATGTTCTTCATACGCTCTCCCATGCTGGCCGATAGCAAAATTCACACCAAATGGGTTATCAGTCAGCTTCCTTACCTTGTATATTTCCTCCCTAAGCATTTCTGGATTTTCAAGGGACATGGCAGTGATTTGACCAAGGCCGCCTGAATTCGAGACAGCCGCAGCTAAATCTGAATACGCTAAATACGCTAATCCTCCCTGTATGATTGGGATCTTTATGTTTAATAATTCAGTTACGCGAGTTTCAAACTTCATTTAGATTCCCCCAAAACGAATGTATATTGTTAATTTCTTCTTAGTAGGGTAATTTCCCTTTTTCCATCAAAAACTAACGTATTGAGAATGTGTAGTTTTGGCAAGCAATTATTTCTATGCAAAGAGAGGTAATAGTGCTATAATTCATTTGTTTTATGACTTTTTCATTTGTAAAAATGCATTTTGAAATAAAGAGGTGTGAGTATAAATTGTCCCAAAATGAAACCCCGCTTTTCAGCGGATTACTAGCACACGCACAAAAAAATCCCATTCAATTTCATATTCCTGGCCATAAAAAAGGCGCTGGAATGGATCCTGAATTCAGGAATTTCATCGGAGATAACGCTCTTTCAATAGACTTGATTAATATCGGTCCTCTCGATGATCTTCATCAGCCGAAAGGCATCATTAAACAAGCACAGGACTTAGCTGCAGAGGCGTTCGGTGCTGATCATACATTTTTCTCTGTCCAGGGAACAAGTGGAGCGATCATGACAATGGTCATGGCTGTTTGCGGCCCTGGCGACAAAATCATCGTACCACGGAATGTCCATAAATCGGTCATGTCAGCTATCGTATTCTCAGGAGCGACTCCCGTTTTTATTCATCCGGATATTGATGTGAATCTCGGAATTTCCCATGGAATTTCTACAGATTCTGTTGAAAAGGCTCTTGAACAGCATCCCGATGCAAAAGGTATTCTTGTTATCAATCCAACTTACTTTGGCGTTTCTGCCGATCTAAAGAGAATTGTTGAGATTGCCCATTCCTATCAAGTCCCTGTTCTAGTAGACGAAGCGCACGGAGTTCATATTCATTTCCATGAAGAACTTCCAATGTCAGCGATGCAGGCAGGCGCAGATATGGCTGCAACAAGCGTTCACAAGCTTGGGGGCTCTATGACCCAAAGCTCCATCCTGAACGTAAAGGAAGGGCTTGTATCCGCTAAACGCGTTCAATCCATCCTAAGTATGTTAACAACGACTTCTACTTCCTATCTTCTTCTTGCTTCTCTTGATGTCGCGAGAAGAAGATTAGTGACGGAAGGCAATCAGTTAATCGGAAAAACCATTGATTTGGCTCAGTCAATCCGTAGTCGAGTCAATAAAATCGACCATATTTACTGTGTTGGTGAAGAGATACTCGGTTCAAAGGCAGCATTTGATTACGATCCAACAAAGCTGATTATTTCCGTAAAAGATTTGGGAATGACAGGCTACGAGGTCGAAAAGTGGTTGAGAGAAAAATATAATATTGAAGTTGAAATGTCTGATTTGTACAATATTCTTTGTGTGATCACTTTGGGAGATACCGAAGTAGAAGGCAATATTTTAGTCAAAGCCTTGGAAGATCTTGCAGATGAGTGCGAACATCGAGCTGAAAAGGTTGAACCGTTAAAAGTTCTTTTGCCTGATATTCCTGTCCTTGCATTAACTCCAAGAGATGCTTTCTACGCGGAAACGGAAATCATTCCATTCGAAGAGTCTGAAGGAAGAATTATTGCCGAGTTTGTTATGGTTTATCCACCCGGAATTCCAATTTTCATCCCAGGTGAAATTATTACGAAGGAAAATCTTCATTATCTTCATGAAAATCTTGAAGCAGGCCTTCCTGTACAAGGGCCTGAAGATGATGAACTCAAATTGATCCACGTTATTAAGGAATATAAAGCAATTAAATAACAAGGCTTTCAGATTTGAACATTTTTCATTCTTCTGGAATTAATAAAAAACAGGATTCCCTATTGCGGAATCCTGTTTTTATCTATTTATCCAAAACCGAATTAAAATTAAGCTTCCTCTTCTTGCGATTGGTGTCCACAGCATGTTGTGTTTTTTGCATAAAGTACCGTTACTTTTTCGTCTTCAAAATGATCAATAGTAGAGTTACAGGCTTGGCATACAATAGTACCCATTATACATTCCCCTTTTCTTTTTGATGATCACAAATTTGAAAGCGCTTCAACATCTTTAATTCCATAATAATATAACACATATATTTTTTCAAGCCTAAATTGTATAACATATTTATTTTAAAGGTTGATTAAATGAAA
>JAUZPT010000070.1 GCA_030705745.1 Bacillota bacterium
TGATGAGTTTTATGCGATTCAAAAAAAAGCACAACAATTGGGAATTGGAATATGGTCGTTGGAAAATTATGCGCAGTCTGATGGTTTTCATTCGCAGTCAGGTGGGAACAATTCAATAAATTCAACACACAATTTTCAAAAAAACGGTTCTCAAAATAATTCGGTTAACACTCGGCCCAGTTTAAATTGCGAAGGGAAAATCAAAGGAAACAAAAATTCTCATATTTATCATCT
The DNA here is from genome assembly GCA_030705745.1 of Bacillota bacterium. Taxonomy (GTDB): domain Bacteria; phylum Bacillota; class Bacilli; order Bacillales; family Cytobacillaceae; genus Neobacillus_A. The sequence continues at coordinate 235 of JAUZPT010000070.1, forward strand.
TCCAGGAGATACATTTTATAAATCGACAAAGAAAAACATAGTTTGGTTTTGCGCAGAACAGGACGCTATAAACGCAGGATATCATAAATCGAAAAGGTAACTTTTGCAGTGACGCAAGATATGGGGATAGGTAAGAAATATTAAGAATGGAAGTGAATACGTTGCGGGAAGTTTTATTAATAGATATTTATGATCATCATATTGCCCAGAAGTTTATTAATCGATCAGGTTTAGCTCACGCAATAGCAGTAGCGTATCACGCTTTTCATCTTGCAATTGAAAGGGAAGTTGATCCGGATATCGCCACTAAAGCAGGGTTTTTGCATGATATCGGCCACTTCACTTGGTATAAAAATGGGAAATGGGATTATGATTTGTATAAGCAAAATGATATTCATGCAATTAAAGGGGCGGAAAGGGCGCATAAACTTTTAATTCGTTTAGGGGAAAATCCCGTAAAAGCGAAGGAGATTGCTCTAGCCATCCTTTTTCATACCGATTCTTTTTTGCCTTCAAATGAAATCGTCCGAACTCCATTACAGCAAGTAGTTAAATCAGCCGATGAAAAAGATGAAGAAGAAGGAGGAATGCATCATTATCGAACCATTGATAAGGAGAGAGCCAGAAAAAGCCTCAACAGGCTGGATAAAATGATTGAAGAAACGATGAAAAAGAGTACATAAAAAAGGATGGGATAAAAGATTCCCATCCTTTAATGGATTACAACCTGCGAAAACCTTCTTCTTCAAGATATTCGACTGCTTCCACAAAGGACTCAAAAGCAGCATCCAGATTATCCCCATAATAAACATTCCACAATTGGTCCTCCTCCACTAGTATAAGGACATCATTCTCATCATTAACCCAGCGATATTCCTGTTTCACACTGGGAATTTCGATTATTTCTTTTTCATTCTCCTCAACTGGTGAGAGGGAGGTGATTGATTCTTTGAGCAATGTTCTAAGCTGATCTTCTGAAAAATCCCTTATATTAATCATGCCTTTGTCATCTGTTTGATAAGCTGATAAATTAGCAGCGTAAATAAACCCATTTCCATTCGGATGTAAATGATAAACGACATTTTTTTTGTCGGAAATGCTTTCAACTAGCTGAAAATTTACTCTTTTAAGTGAAACATTTTTTCGTTCAAGCTGGGGGAAAGACTCGATGATGGCCAATTTTTCTTCAAATGTTAACATAAGTGCCTCCGTAAAATTCAGATTCACTTTATTCTACCATACCTTGAGAAAAACAAAGAAATTCTGATTTCTCCACGTAAAATAGAAAAAACGCCCCTGAGGCGCTTTTCCTTTGCGAATGAATTAGTACCCTCTTACTAGAGAAGAACCAACAATAATGAGCAAGATAAATAATACAACAATCAAAGCGAAATTGCTGCTATGGCCACTGCTTTTGGACATATTTCCCACCTCCACATCATCCATAATACAGTTTATGAAAAAAATTTATCAGTGTTTGGACAGACACACAATTTCGTTGAGGTAAAATTAATTATTAGTATGGTAAAATTTATCTCTAAAACAGAAAACGCTTCTTAAAGGTTGTGGTTTCTTTTTATTCCAATTTTATTTTTTACCCCCCACAAAAAAGTTCTATTTGTCGAACTTTATAGCAAAGGTAAAAATTTGTGGAATTGGAATGGGAGGATCCCTTATGGAATTTTTGAACATTGACATTGATCGATTATTGGAAATTACCCTTGAAATAGATACAGTTCAATCACATTTGATCGAGAATTTTGTGGAAATCGATCAACTGCTTGAACAAACAAGGGACTGGTAAAAGAGAAGCGGCAGAATAATATCTGACGTTTTTTTTTTTTTTTTTTGTAAATTTAATTTTCAGAAAAATCAGTTGACTTTTCACTATCCTCGAGTTATTTTTAAAATAAATGTATAACACGTATAGTGTATGTCGGTAAATAAACGTCATATACAATCGAGAACTCAAATTATACGGAGGTGAAAAGGATGGACAATGCGATTTCGTTTGAGATGTTAACAGAAGAGGAAAAATATAAACACTTTATCGAACGGATAGAAGCCAAAAGTAAAATTGAAGCAGATGACTGGATGCCTGAAGAATATAGAAAAACATTAATAAAGCTCATATCCATGCATGGAATCAGCGAAATAATGGGAGCGCTTCCAGAAAAAGAGTGGGTTCCGAAGGCTCCTTCTTTAAAAAGAAAGCTGGGAATCATGGCCAAGGTCCAGGACGAAATGGGGCATGGACAGCTGTTGCTTCGAGTGGCAGAGGATTTAATGAAGCCCTATGGGAAAAATCGTGAAAATATTATGCAGGACCTTTTTACTGGCGAGCTGAAATTTCATAATGTCTTTCATATGGAAGCACCGACCTGGGCTGATGCCGGATTAATTGGATGGCTCGTTGACGGAGCTGCAATTATTACACAGACGAATATGCTTGATGCATCGTATGGTCCGTATGCTAGGGCTTTAAAAAGAATTTGTGCAGAAGAAGTTTTCCATGCACAGCATGGCGAATCAATTATTATGGCATTGGCCGAAGGCACCGCGGAGCAAAGAGCAATGGTGCAGGATTCACTTAACCGCTGGTGGGAGGCATTGCTCATGTTCTTTGGTCCAGGAGATTCATCGACCACCGGGACATCAAAACAGGATATTACAATCAAATATCACATTCGAACTAAAACGAATGAACAGCTTAGACAGGACTTCTTTACAAAATATATTCCTCGTGTCCTTTCGCTCGGCTTAAAGCTTCCTGATGAGTCGATGAGATTTGATGATGAAAGCGGGAAATGGTTATACCGTCAGCCAGATTGGAGCAGATTTAAAGAAATAATAAAAAATAAAGGACCTAAGTCTGAATCAAGGCTCCGTTTAAGAAAAATTTCATATGAAACGAATGAATGGGTAAGAGAAGCACTAAGTTCCCGTTCCAGTGGAATGTGAGAGGAGGAATACTAATGGCAGGAGAAGGGTTTTACCAGGAATACGAGGTGTTTAGCCGAAGATCTGACACTTCACCGATGCAATATCAGTTTTCTCTTCTTGCTCCGAACGCTGAGCTTGCACTCGTAATGGCCCAGGAGAATTTTTTGCGTCGTGAGTCTGCATCGGATATTTGGGTTGTAAAAAGAAGCAATATCCGTAAAATGACGCTTGATGAAAAAGAATCATTGCAAAGGTTGGATAATAAGGAATATAGGAACACAAAAGGCTACGGCTATTTAAAAAAGAAATGGCGCCAGTATGAACAAGGAATGCTTGATGAGAAGGAAATTATGTCATGGGGAGGAAAACAGAGCGATGAAAATCCTCACTCCTGAAGAAGCCATAAAAAACAACGCATACAAAAATGCTTTAACTGAATTGCTTTACCAATTGGCTGATGATGATTTCATCCTTTCCTATCGCGGGTCGGAATGGCTCGGTTTGGCTCCGCATATTGAGGAGGATGTTGCCTTTTCTTCTATCAACCAGGATACAATGGGCCATGCAGCAATGTTTTATCAACTTCTGGAAAACCTCGGAGAAGGAAAAATGGATGGCCTCGCCCATAATCGTCCAGCCAATCGTTGGAGAAATGCTTGTTTGCTTGAAAAGGTAAACGGTACCGGCCATTATTTAAATGAGCCTAAATATGACTGGGCTTTTGCAGTTTGCCGCCATTATTTTTATACCAGTTTTAAAAAGATACGGATGGAATCACTAAAAACCTCCTCGTATCAGCCATTGGCCGATGCAGCTGTGCGTGTGAGTATCGAGCTATTTTATCACCAATTACATTGGAAAACATGGTTCCAACAGCTGATGCTTGCCGGAGGGGAAGCCAAAACAAGGATGGAAAAAGCAATTCAAACTGTCTGTAACGATTTTGGCGGTGTATTAGGTTTAGGATCGCTAGGTGAGTCAATGGTGACATTCAGCTTGATCGACAGTGAAGAAACGATTAAAAATCGGTGGAATTGCTTGATGGAATCCATTTTTGAAGGTGTATCATCCTCTCTGCCTGAAACATTGGGATCAATGAATGGGGATGGTCGAAACGGCGTTCATACACAAGACCTTGAAGCAGCCTTAAAAACGCTAAGCGAAGTATACCAGCTTGACCCAACAGCCACCTGGTAATAAATAACCGTACGAGAAGAGGGAAGGTGGGAAAAATTATATTTGCTGAAAAGTTGGAAACGAAAATATTAAAAGCGCTTTATGATGTGAGCGATCCGGAAATTGCAAGCATTTCAATTGTAGATCTCGGCATGCTGGAAAGTGTAATCGTCAGTGATTCTGACATTACTATTCATTTGATTCCCACGTTCGTTGGGTGTCCCGCGCTTGACATCATCCGGAAAAATGTTGAAAAAGAATTACTTCCTATTGCAGAAGATAAACGGCTTAATGTTCAATTTATTCACAACATACCATGGACATCAAACCGAATTACCGAAGATGGAAGACTGCGGCTAAAGGAGTTTGGTATTGCACCTCCACCGAGGTATCTGCCTGAGGATGGTAGTTGGGAGGTGAACTGTCCTTATTGTGATTCTGTTTATACTGCGGTAGAAAATCTTTTTGGCCCAACTGCCTGCCGAAGCATATTTTACTGCAAAAACTGTAAAAATCCCTTCGAAGCAATGAAACTTTTATCGGAGGACATGTAGCAGCAAATTTTCACCTAGACATAATTGAATTTACAAATATGATGGTTTTATCATTCGCTAATTTATTAAAAATGAGGAGAGATACTGATGATTAAAATGATCGCCCTTTATAAGCACCCTGAAAACAAGGAAGAATTTGACAAACACTATTTTGAAACGCATGGTCCGATCACAGCGAAAATTCCCGGTCTTCTTAAAATGGAAGTAACAAAGATCATCGGTAGCCCCATGGGCGGAGAAGGGAAATATTATTTAATGTGTGAAATGTTTTATGAGGACATGGCATCCTTTAAAGCAGCAATGAAAACGGACGAAGCAAAAGCTTCCGGTAAGGACGCGATGGCATTTGCAGGTGAGCTCATTACGTTAATGATCGGTGAAGAAGTGAATGAATAACTATGAATATATTGAAACCAACGTTGAAAATTCTCTTGGTTTCATAGCATTAAACCGCCCGAAAGTGCTGAATGCATTGAACCGGGGCATGGTGGCGGAAATTCTGGATGCCATGGAAACATTTGATCGTAACGATGATGTGAAAGTGATTATATTAAGCGGGAGAGGAAGATGCTTTGCTGCCGGCGCGGATATTGACGAAATGGCCGATGCAACAGCAATCGATTTGGAACGTTTAAATCAATTTACTGATTGGGATCGGATTGCCTGGATTAAAAAGCCGATCATTGGAGCTGTTCATGGTTTTGCATTGGGCGGTGCATTTGAGCTCGCACTTTGTTGCGATTTGCTGCTTGCATCAAATGACGCCGAATTCGGGTTCCCAGAAGTGCTGCTCGGTGTCATGCCAGGTGCGGGTGGAACGGTTCGGCTCACAAAGCTTGCAGGAAAAACAAAGGCGATGGAATGGCTGTTTACAGGGATGAGATTCTCAGCAAACGAGGCAATGCAATACGGTATTCTCAATCGAATCGTTGCAAAGGAAGTTCTGATGGAAGAAACCATCCGTTTAGCTCAGCAAATAGCGTTGCAGCCGCCCTTATCAATTCGGTTTATAAAGGAATCCGTTTTGAAGGCAATCGATTCCAGTATTTATGAAGCCATGCAATTTGAACGCAAAAATTTCTCATTATTGTTCTCCTCCAAAGATCAAAAAGAGGGAATGCAAGCTTTTCTGGAAAAGAGAAAAGCGAATTTTACCGGCAGATAAGGGGGTACATACATGTTTGAAACGGTCGAATACGAAGTACGAGGTCAGGTTGCCTGGATTACATTAAACCGTCCTGGAAAATTAAACGCGTTTAATGAGTCATTAAACAATGATGTTCGCTTGGCGGTCAAAGAAGCTTCAAGGAATGAAAATGTCCGTGCCCTTGTGATAACGGGTTCAGGAAGGGCATTCTGCTCCGGACAGGATCTTGAGGGAGTCGATGAGGGCACCAATCTTGGAGAAGTGCTTCGAAATCGCTACAATCCAATGGTTCTCGAGCTTCATAAATGCGAAAAGCCAGTAATTGCCGCCGTAAATGGGGTTGCAGCTGGTGCAGGTATGAGTCTTGCCCTTGGGTGTGATTTTCGGATTGCCTCCGAAAAGGCAAGTTTTATACAGGCTTTTATTCACGTTGGCCTAATTCCGGATGCAGGCAACCTATACTTTTTACCACGCCTTGTCGGTCATGCTAAGGCGCTTGAACTTGCCGTCCTAGGTGAAAAAATCAATGCTAATGAAGCACTAAATATCGGTCTTGTAACAAAAGTGACTCCGACTGATTCTTTTTATGAGGACGTGTCTGTTTTTGCTGAACGCCTTGCTTCATTGCCGACCCAAGCCATTGGCTTGATAAAGCGAAATTTAAATGCTAGCTGGCATGAAAACCTTGAGGAGTTTTTGGAAAGAGATGCCCAGGGGCAAAGAATTGCGGGACAAACGAAGGACCATCGTGAAGGCGTAACCGCCTTTTTGGAAAAAAGAAAACCGGAGTTTAAGGGCTGCTAATTTTACTATTTTATTCGAGAAGGAGATGAACATTTTGACCATTGTTAAAGAACAAAAAATGGCACCACTTCAAGTGAAAAGAGAGGCTTATCAGCTGATCATTAACGGGGAACGAAAAGACGCCTTATCGGGGGAAACATATACAACTTTTAATCCTGCAACTGGTGAAGCAGTTGCTTCAATCGCCAAAGCCTCAATTGAAGATGCAGAGCTTGCAGTTAAGGCGGCGAGGAATGCCTTTGATTTTGGAAAATGGCGACACTTCCCTGTAAATAAACGTTCCCGTACTTTGAACAAGATTGCAAGTATAATGAGAGCCCGCTTCAATGAATTAGTAGAATTAGAGATATTGGATACAGGAAAATCGCTCGCGGCTGCCCAGGGACAAGTGATGCAGGCAATAGAGGATTTTGAGTTTTATGCAGGTGCGATTGTGAGCCATCGCGGCGCAGTCAATAGCATGCCAGGAGCTTTCCAAAACATTACGGAGAAAGAGCCTGTTGGCGTTTGTGCCCAAATCATTCCATGGAATTACCCTCTTATGATGGCTTCCTGGAAAATTGCGCCAGCCATAGCAACAGGTTGTTCAGTTATTGTTAAACCAGCGACATTAACGCCATTAACAGCGATCGTGCTTGGTGAGATTTGCATCGAAGCCGGCGTTCCTGAAGGGGTAGTCAATATCATTCCGGGAGCTGGTTCCGAGGTTGGAAACTATCTTGTCGAGCATGAAAACGTGGATAAAGTGGCCTTTACTGGTTCGACACCTATCGGTAAAGACATTATGGCGAAAGCTTCCAAAACGTTGAAAAGGGTTACGCTCGAACTTGGGGGGAAATCTCCGAATATCGTTTTCGAAGATGCCGATATTGATGCTGCTGTCGATGGATCGCTGTTTGGGATTTTTTACAATAGCGGCCAATCATGTGAAGCTCGGTCGCGCTTGTACGTCCATGAAAACATCTATGATGAGTTTATGGAAAAGTTTATTGATAAAACGAAAAAATTAAAGCTTGGCAATCCTTTTGAAAAGGATACGCATGTCGGAGCGATCATCGACCGCCGCCAATTGGAAGTAATTGATTCATATGTAAAATCAGCCATTGAAGATGGGGCAACGATTGCTGCCGGTGGAAAAGAAGCAAAAATAGAAGGCTATGAAAATGGATTTTGGTATGAACCGACTATTATTACTAACGTAACGAACAGCATGAAGGTGGTTAAAGAAGAAATTTTTGGTCCTGTTGTCGTCGTTATGAAATTTAGCGATGAAAAAGAGGCAGTTAAGCTTGCTAACGACAGTGAATATGGATTAGGTTCAGCTGTTTGGACGAAAGACTATGCGCGGGCCACTCGTATCTCCAAGTTAATTCAGGCGGGAATTGTCATGGTCAATTGCCCTTTCTCCGCTTTTCCAGGTACTCCTTTTGGCGGATACAAGCAATCCGGATTTGGCCGTGAGCTATGTGTGGAAACATTGGATCTCTACACAGAAACGAAAAGCGTGATCTCCTATTATGGAAGCCGTCCGCTCAATCCGTTTGGTATCTAAAAGCCATACGCTTTAAATATTCATCATTTCGAGCACCCTTCAGCGGTGCTCGTCTTATTGTTCCTTCTTGGCAAACGATGAGGTGTGAACAGAGATAGTAAGGCACAACTACCAATAAAGTTGTTGAAGGTATTAAATCTAATACGAGAAGGTGAATTTGACCATGAAGAATTTGGTTGTAATCGGTTCAGGCGTAATGGGCAGAGGAATTGCATACGTGAGTGCTATTGGTGGATTTGAGGTTATTGTAGTTGATAACCAACAAGCACAACTGGATGCCGCACAATCCGATTTGTTGTCTATTTTTGATAAAGCTGTGGAACGTGGGAAAATGACATCCTCAGTCATGAAGGAGTCACTTTTGAGGCTAACTTTTTCAACAGATCTTGAAGCATCGGTTCGTTCTGCGGATTTAATAATAGAAGCTGTGCCTGAAGTCCTTTCGATTAAAAAAACCATTTTCGAAACGATCGACCTCCATGCACCTGTAGAATGCCTATTCGCGACAAATACATCAACGATGAGCCCAACCGAAATCGGATCGTTCACGAAGAGGCCAGATAAAGTAATCGCGATGCATTTTTTTAATCCTGTTCACAAAATGAAGCTGGTTGAAATCGTCCGAGGACTTGAAACGAGTGATGCGACTGCCATCACCATTCGAGAAGCAGCCGTAAAAATGGGAAAAGAAACGGTTGTCGTGAACGAATTTCCAGGTTTCGTAACGAGCAGAATCAGTGCACTCGTCGGAAATGAAGCGTTTTATATGCTCCAGGAAGGGGTAGGAACGGCTGAAGAAATCGATAAGGCAATTAAATTAGGATTAAATTACCCGATGGGGCCGTTTGAGCTGGGCGATTTGGTCGGGCTTGATACCCGTCTTAACAATTTAAAGTACTTGCATGAAAAGCTAGGTGAGAAATATCGGCCTGCACCACTTCTCGAACAGTTTGTCAAAGCTGGAAGGCTTGGGAGAAAAGCAGGCCGGGGCGTTTACGACTACCCGGAAACATCTCAAAAACAAAATGTGAGATCGTAATGGAGGGATTACTTTGCGTGAAGTTGTGATTATCGATGCTGTTCGGACACCAATTGGCAAATATAACGGTGTGTTAAAAAATGTACGTGCGGATGATTTGGGGGCTCTCGCCATTAAAGCTTTAATTGAGCGGAATCCTGGAATTGATTTTTCAAACACGGAGGAAGTTGTTCTTGGAAACGCAAACCAGGCGGGGGAGGATAACCGCAACGTTGCCCGAATGTCCGCTTTGCTTGCGGACCTTCCAGTCGGAGTTGCAGGGACTACGATTAACCGTCTTTGCGGATCGGGACTTGATGCGGTTAACTATGCAGCGCGTGCAATTTTGGCTGGGGAAGGAGACTTATACATTGCGGGAGGAACGGAAAGCATGACGAGAGCTCCGTTTGTGATGGCGAAGCCTAAGGCAGAATTCCCGCGTGGTAATATGGAAATGATCGATACAACGATTGGATGGCGCTTTATCAATCGGCAGCTTCACGAAAAATATGGTACGGATTCAATGCCTCAAACAGCAGAAAATGTCGCGAAAAAGTATGAAATTAGCCGAGCGGAACAGGATGAGTTTGCACTGAATAGTCAACTAAAGGCCCAGGCTGCGTTAAAATCCGGACTCTTTCAGGATGAATTGATTCCAATCAAGGTAACGGGAAGAAAAGGAGACGAGCACTGGATTACCGAAGATGAGCATCCACGTTCAGATACGACATTCGAAAAGTTGGCAAAGTTGAAACCGCTTTTTGAAAATGGAACAGTAACGGCAGGTAATGCTTCTGGCGTAAATGACGGAGCATCCGCACTTGTTCTGATGAGCAGTGAACTAGCATTGGAACTTGGTATAAAGCCGCTTGCAAAATATATTACGTCCGCGGTGGCCGGTCTTGAACCATCGATCATGGGTGTTGGTCCAATTTATGCGACGAAGAAAGCTCTTAAACGAGCTGAATTGACGATCGAAGATATCGGTTTAATTGAACTGAATGAAGCGTTTGCTTCTCAATCGATCGCCTGCGTAAAAGAATTGGGGCTTAATCCTGATAAAGTAAATGTAAATGGAGGAGCCATCGCTTTTGGGCATCCGCTCGGTGCCAGCGGAGCACGTATCCTAACCACCCTTTTGCATGAAATGAAAAGACGCGGTGTTAA
>JAUZPT010000071.1 GCA_030705745.1 Bacillota bacterium
ATTGAAATACGCTCTGGATTAAGGAAACGCTCAAATAGTAGGCCGTGTTCAATTGGATCGACATCTGTAATATGCAAGGAGTACGCAACGAGCGAACCTGCTGCCGATCCTCTGCCCGGCCCTGTCAGGATGTTTTGCTCCCTCGCATATTTCATAAAATCCCACACAATTAAGAAATAATCGCTGAATTTCATTCGCTTAATAACCGACAATTCAAACCGAAGACGCTCCAAATACACCTCATTTGGTTCCGAAAATCGCTTTGTCAGCCCTTTAAAGCAAAGTTCTTCTAAATATTTTTCCGAGGACACTCCATTCTCAATTGGGTATTTGGGCAAATAATTCTGATTCAATTCCAATTTTACTTGACACTTTTCGGCTATTATCAATGAATTTTGGAGAGCTTCGGGATACTCCGATATATACTCTACCATTTCTCTTGCAGTTTTTAAGTAATAATGGTCACTTTCCATCTTCTCTCTATGTTCATCAGCAAGCTTGTCACCGTTTTTAATCGCCAATAAACATTCGTGGGCAAATGCATCCTCTTGCTCCAAGTAATGCACATTGTTTGCCGCACTTAAACCGATTCCCATTTTCCCGGAAAGTTCCTTAAGTTTTAGATTGAGTGCATGCTCCGTTTCAAGCGTGTGGTTTTGAATAGACAAGTAGAAATTTTCTGCTCCAAAAAGTTCGCTAAAGATTTTCACAAGATTTCCAGCCTGCTCTTCCTCACCTTGTAAAAGAGCTCTTTCTATTTCTCCCTCCTTGCCGGGAGTCATGGCAATCAATCCTTCTGAATAGTGCTTTAGCCATTTTATTGGAATGCCAGACGGAGACTTTGTCTGGACAACACTCGTGATCTTTAAGAGATTTTGATAGCCAACATTGTCCTTTGCAAGCAGTACAAGCGGATATCCTTCTCCATTGTTCGTTTCACTTGCTACATCTACAGTCAATCCTAATATAGGCTTAATATTGTGTTTTAAACATTCTTTATAAAAATTCACCGTTCCGTACATAACATTGCGGTCAGTTAAAGCAAGGGCTGAAAAACCTTTATCACTTGCACTTTTAACGAGGTCAGCAATGCTCGCCGTGCTCGTTAATAAACTGTATGCACTATAAACATGCAGATGAATAAAAGACACTCTCGCTCACACCCTTTCACTATCATTATTATAGAGCTTACTTTGAAAAAAGGAAAATATGTTCTTATTTAGAAAAGCGGAAGCTTCCTTTTGCTTTCAATAAGGTTTTTTCTATAACACATAATCTTTTGAGTTTGTCCATATGATGGAAGAGGAGAAAGTGATTATTGAAATAAGGCGGTTGAGAGAATGAGGGAAATCGGTTTTTTTCCGTCCTTTATTGAAAGTTATTTCATGGCTTTGGGTGTACTGCTCGGGGGCTCGCTTATTGGAGGACTTGCATCCTTTTTAACCGGACAGCCACCCTACACGGCGATTTACAGAATGTCTTCGGCACTGAGGATTTGGGCGATTGTTGCTGCCATTGGAGGTACATTTGATACGTTTTACAGTTTTGAAAGAGGCTTGTTCGAAGCTGATACCAAGGATATTTTCAAACAATTTTTATTTATCATTTCGGCAACCGGTGGAGCACAGACTGGTGCACTTTTAATTAATTGGCTCACCCAGGAGCATGTGTCCTCATGAGAATTCCTCCTTTATATCGCAGTCCGGCCTGGCAAAGATTGCTGGCAGGCATGGCCATTGGCGGTTGCATCAGCTGGATTATTTTTTTATATATTTTTGGAGCACTGCAGGAAGAAAATACGAAACTAATCCAAAAACAAAAAGAAGATATCAAGGATCTACGCCAGGATATAAAAATTTGGCAGGACGAATATAAGGCTCTCAATAAAAAGAATATCGAACTATTAAAAATTCAGGAAATCAGTGTACGGATAACGAACTGGGAAAAATATGGGCTTGATGCATACAGTGTATTTGAAGTAGAAGACGCAATGAAAGAAGATATCAGCATGATGAAAGCAAAAGATTTGGAAACGGTTTTTAAAAGTCGGGACTTAATAAAAAAAGTAATCGAAAATCGTGAGGTTCGTATCAATGATAAGCGATATCGATTAGAGGTTAAGGAGATGGTCATTTATACCACTTTGTCGATTCGGATTCAGCTTCAACTGGAAAATTGAATGCATTCAACATGGCCAATTTTTTCTCCTCCATAAATATGAATCAAAAGGAGCTCTCATCCTCATGAGAGCTCCTTTCGATTTTTTGATGCGTTTATGTTATGCTCCTGCACACACCTTGTCCATTTCATCCAGCACGATTTCCTTTTCATCCCAAGAATATATGGAGGCGCCAGCAGCTAGAGGGTGCCCTCCCCCGTTGAACTTGCGCGCGATTCCATTGATGATAGGCCCTTTTGACCGAAGGCGAACCCTGATTTGATCATTTTCTTCAATAAAGAAAACCCATGCCTTAATGCCCTCTACATTCCCCAATACACCAACCAATAGCGATGCATCCGAAGGCATTACTTCGTACTTCTCAAGAAGGTCCTTCGGCAAGTCCACCGATGCGACACCATTTGCATGAAGCGTGAAATTTTGTAGGACGTAGCCGTTCAACTTCACCACATTCGGTTTTAGTTCGTACATGCTATCATATAGCTCAGTCCTCGAAAAATCGTATGTAATCAATTCACCCACATACGAAAACGTTTTTTCGGTTGTGCTCGGAAAGAGAAACCTGCCTGTATCGCCGACAATTCCTGCATAAAGAAGTCTTGCCGCTTCATCGGACATTTTTAAGCCTTTGTCTTTTCCGGATAAATAAAATTCGTAAATCATCTCGCTTGTCGAACTGGCACTCGTGTCCACCCAAAGAAGGTCGCCATACGGGTCTTCATTAGGATGGTGGTCGATTTTAATGATTTTGTCTCCGAGTACATAGCGACTGTCACAAATTCTTTCTGCATTTGCTGTATCGCACACTAAAATCAACGCGCCACTGAAGGCTTGATCGTCAATTTGGTCGAGACGGCGCATAAAGTGCAACGAACTTTCCTCTTTCCCGACAGCGTAAATATTTTTTTCAGGGAACGATTGTTTCAAGATTTCCGCGAGGCCACATTGGGATCCGTAAGCATCCGGATCCGGACGGACATGGCGGTGGATAATAATCGTTTCGTACTGCTTGATCGCTTCTAAAATTTCCTCTTTCATGAATTCACCTTTTTCAATATATTTTCAGCGTACCAAAATGAAACCGCCTCATGCACTATATATGGCATTTTAGGATATAAACAGGTAAAATAAAAGAACATTGCCTGAAAATGGAGGAACAAATTATGCCTGTACTCGTTATATTAATCGTGATTTCTTTTGTTTTTTATGTATTTTATAAAATAAAATATGTACGTTGCACCCGGCCAGTCGAAAAAAAATGGTTAACATCCAAATCTGGAATTGCATTGGGATCATTTATCAGCCTGTTCGCGATTAACCAGGTGTTTTTGTATCAAACGACGATGACCTACATCATTGCGGCCGTGTTTCTCTTGATGGGAGCTTTAAGTATTTGGAACGGCCTGAAAGCCTATCGATACTATTTGCCCTTTGCAATGGAAGAGGCCGAACAAATGAATAAGCAATCGTAAACATTTATCAAGCCGCTTCTCCGCATGGGAAAGCGGCTTTATTAATGCCGGTCAATGAGTTGACACATCATCATCGCTTTTCCTACCAGTATTCCTTCATTAAAAACCTCTACATCTACCTTGCCGAATTTCCGGCCAACTTCCAATACTTTAGGGAAAATTTCGAGTGTGCTATCAATTTGTACGGGTTTAATGAAATAGATCGTCATATTTTCAACGACTAAATCCCCTTTTTTATACCCACGCAAAATACGATTCGCAGCTTCGGTCACAATGGTCGTGAAAACACCGTACGAGATGGTTCCAAGATGATTCGTCATTTGAGGAGAAACCTCGCAACGGTATATGTCATCCCCTTTAAGTTTCCCTTTCGTCATGACCATCTGATTTGTCACGATATCATCAAGGGTCTCGCCGACTTGTGGCTGTCGCTGATTCATTTGCAGTGCCTTTAAAACATCCTGTCTACTGATAATGCCTTCTAGCCTGTTCGAATCATCCGTAACTGGAATGACTTCAATTCCTTCCCACACCATCATGTGCGCAGCAGAAGCAACACTTGTTTTTCCACTAACTGCCATTGGGTTTTTGGTCATTATTTTTTCAATCGGTGTTTCTGGATTCTGTCCCATCACGTCCTTTGATGTGACCATACCCTGGATTTTCATGCTATTGTCTACAACTGGATAGCGACTGTGCATCGTTTCTCGATTGTATGTGTGCCATTGCGAAGCTTTATCAGTTGTTTTTAAAAAAATCGTTGACTCTACAGGTGTTAAAATATCCTCTACCAGGATGATTTCTTTCTTGATTAATTGGTCATATATGGCTCGATTAATCATCGTCGCAACCGTGAAAGTGTCATAGCTTGTTGAGATAACCGGCAGCTGCAGTTTGTCTGCGAGCTTTTTCACATGGTCTTCAATGTCAAAACCACCTGTTACCAATACAGCCGCTCCGGCTTTTAGTGCATGCTCATGTGCCTTCGTCCTGTTTCCGACAATAAGCAAATTTCCTGGTCCCGTATAACGCATCATCGCTTCCAATTTCATAGCTCCGATTACAAATTTGTTCAGCGTTTTATGCAGACCGGCTCTGCCGCCTACAACCTGTCCTTCCACGATATTGACAACTTCAGCAAAAGTTAGTTTTTCGATATTCTCTTTTTTCTTGCGTTCAATTCGAATCGTTCCAACTCGTTCAATCGTGCTGACATACCCTTTATTTTCAGCATCCTTAATTGCTCTATATGCAGTTCCTTCGCTTACACTCATCGCTTTTGCAATTTGGCGAACGGATATTTTCTCTCCAATCGGAAGCTCATCAATGTAATGCAAAATTTGCTCATGCTTAGTGGCCAAGACCTTCACCCTTTATTCACAGTTTCCAACACTCCCTGAAACTACAGGGAATTATTCCTTACTCTATTATAAAGTGTTATAGGGCTTGATACAATGCACGCAGGCAATCTTGCTTAACCGATATATGACCGGGACTTCCTTCTTGTTTTCTTCTTAATTCCCCCCATCCGTCCACTCCTCTGGATTTTCTGCGAAGTAAGCAAAGCTGAAAGATTGCCAGCTGCCACAAGAGCAGCAAAGAATAGCCAAGCAATCGTAAATAAGCCTTCTGGACGATCAGACGGGTACGCAATTTTCGGAATGGCAAAATAAACCATCGCACCACATGCTACTAGGCAAAGTAAATACCTGTTTTTTTTCATTAATTTTCCCTCCCTTAATTGACCGCTTGTTTCATTTTTATGCACAAGGGAGGAAAATAAGTAGAAGTACTATGTGATTTGCAAAATTGCATGTTTTGTGCTCATCTTTTCAGTTTTCAGATTTCCAAATACTCTCCTGGCTGAAGGACTTGCCCATTTTGAGCTTCGAGTAATTGAATAAACTTATGTGGGTCCTGCTTGATTGGCGGGAACGTATTGTAGTGCATTGGAACGACGATTTTCGCCTTTAGCAATTGCGCAGCATACGCTGCATCCTCAGGTCCCATCGTGAAATTGTCCCCGATTGGTAAAAAGGCAACATCAAGTGGATGCCGTTCCCCAATTAGCTTCATATCGGAAAACAATCCCGTATCGCCTGCATGATAGATCGTTTTGCCTTCATTCATAAAAAGGATACCGGCAGGCATGCCGCCATCGATCAACTGTTTGTCTTCTGTCTCAAAGCTTGAACCATGAAAGGCTTGCGTCAGTTTTACCCGGCCAAAATCAAATTGATATGCCCCTCCAATATGCATCCCATGTGTCTTAACACCTTGCCAACCTAAATAAGTTGCCACTTCAAAATTTGCAATCACCAGTGAGTTATGTTTTTTTGCCAACTCCACCGTATCACCTACATGGTCGTCATGCCCATGCGAGAGGATAATGACGTCGGGTTTTACATCCCCTACCTTCAAATCGGTTAATTGATTACCTGTTATGAATGGATCAATTAATATTGTTTTGCCTTCAGTTTCTATTTTTACTACAGAGTGTCCATGGTAAGAAATCTTCATTTTTTTCCCCTTTCGAATATGTTCTAAAAAACATTTCGCTTAAAAAGCTTCATTTCCTTTTAATTTATACCCATTCTTTCAAATTGTTAGCCTTCTCTTTTGATCTATCATGAAATATGGTTTACTTTTATCATGATAGTTGCTACTCTCATGATATGAACGAATTTAGGGGGCTTTATCATGAATCAGCGATTAGAAAAATTAACGGGATGGATGAAGGAAAATAATATTGATGTCTGTCTCGTAACTTCCACCGAGAATGTATTTTATTTAAGTGGTTTTTATTGTGTACCCCATGAACGCCTGCTTGGCCTAGCTGTCTTTCAGGAAAGCGAACCCTTCCTTGTATGCCCTGGCATGGAAAAGCATGATGCAAAAAGTTCAGGCTGGAATCAAGAAATCATTGGATACAGCGATATTGAAAATCCATGGGCATTAGTTGAAAAAGCTGTAAAAAACCGAATTAATGGAGCACGCAGGATTGCTGTTGAAAAAGAACATATGAACGTGGAACGCTACGAACATGTATCAAAAATCTTCCCGACTGCAGAATTCATTTCTGCCGAAGATAAATTGAAAAGCCTCAGAATGATCAAGGATGCGAGCGAACTAAAAATCATTCAGGAAGCCTGCGCCCTTGCCGACTATGCCATTGAAGTCGGCGTTCAGGAATTGAGTGAAGGCAAAACAGAATTAGAAGTTCTTTCTGCCGTCGAGTTCGCTTTAAAGAAAAAAGGCGTTAAGAAAATGTCGTTTGCAACCATGGTCCTTACTGGTAAGAATGCTGCATCACCACACGGTTCTCCAGGACAGACAAAAATCCAAAAAGGCGACCTTGTGTTGTTTGACCTAGGTGTCGTCATTGACAACTATTGCTCTGACATCACAAGGACGGTTGCCTTTGGAGATATAAACGACAAACAAAGGGAAATCTACAATACCGTTTTAAAAGCACAAAGAGCTGCAGTTGAAGCAAGCCGTCCTGGCGTGTCATGCGCAGAAATTGATCTTACAGCAAGAAGAATCATCGAAGAAGCAGGATATGGTGAATATTTCCCTCATCGCCTCGGCCACGGATTAGGAATTAGCGTTCATGAAGCACCAAACATGACAAGCGCGAATGAATTGATCCTTGAAGAAGGAATGGTGTATACAATTGAACCGGGTATTTATGTTCCAAATGTTGCCGGAGTAAGAATCGAGGATGACATCGTCATTACTTCAAATGGTGCAGAAATGCTGACTAAATTCCCAAAAGACCTTCAAATTATTAAATAAAAAAATCCGGGCTATCAGCCCGGATTTTTTTACTTTACATTTTTTCTAAAAGAGTTTTAGTATCAGAGAATTCAAGACCATGCGCTTCAGCAACTGCTTCGTATGTTACAAAGCCGTCAAGCGTATTGATTCCTTTTAATAAAGCCGCGTTTTCTTCGCAAGCCTTCTTGTAGCCTTTATTTGCGATTTGAATCGCATATGGTACGGTTACATTTGTCAATGCAATAGTGGATGTGCGCGGAACGGCTCCAGGCATATTTGCAACTGCATAATGAACCACGCCATGCTTAACATATGTCGGGTTATCGTGTGTAGTGATGCGGTCAGTCGTTTCAAAAATACCGCCTTGGTCGATTGCGATATCGACAACAACACTGCCAGGGGACATCGATTTGATCATTTCTTCAGTAACAAGCTTTGGAGCTTTAGCGCCTGGGATTAACACAGCTCCGATGACCAAATCAGATTCTTTGACTGCTTCAGCAATATTGTAAGGGTTTGACATAAGCGTTGTTACGTCTGTTCCAAAAATATCGTCCAATTGGCGTAAACGATCCGGATTTAAGTCAATCATTGTTACTTTTGCTCCTAGTCCGATGGCCATCTTTGCAGCATTTGTTCCGGCAACACCGCCGCCGATGATTGTAACAGTCCCTCTTTGTACGCCTGGCACACCAGAAAGTAGGATACCCTTGCCTCCGTTAACTTTTTCAAGGAATTGTGCGCCGATTTGAGGAGCCATTCTTCCTGCTACTTCACTCATTGGAGTTAATAACGGCAGTCCTCCACTTAAAGGTTGTACTGTTTCATAAGCAATACCAACTACTTTATTGTCGATTAATGCTTTTGTTAATTCAGCTTCTGGAGCCAGATGCAAATATGTAAATAATATTAAGCCTTCGCGGAAGTAGATGTATTCACTTGGAAGCGGTTCTTTAACTTTCATCACCATTTCCATATTCCATGCTTCTGGAGCACTTTCAACGATTATTGCACCTGCAAATGAATAATCTTCATCTGTAAATCCAGATCCAAGACCTGCACCTGTTTCAATATATACTTCATGGCCAAATTTCAGCAGATTTACGACTCCTGCTGGTGTCATAGCAACGCGATTTTCGTTGTTTTTAATTTCTTTAGGTACTCCGATACGCATTTTGCATACCTCCATTTAATAAAATTCACTAAAAAATAATACTTGACCGCTTTAATATACCACCTTCCTTATCGAGATGAAAGAGAAAATACATAATAAATGCGAAAGAATGAAAACACTTACATTTCCAAAAAAATCTGTCTTTTCACAATTTTCCACAATATCCATCCTGATAATTTCGATTGAAAAAGCTCTGCATTTTGCAGAGCTTTTTTCTTATAAAAATCAATAAAATCCATAGCCATACGGACTATAATAAGGCGGGTAGTATGGGTAAGGGTAAGGATAACCGTATCCGTATCCAAAACCTGGGCTTAAAAGTGCTCCTGCTGCTAACCCACCCAAAAACGGTAAACCGAAACCGAAACCAAAAGGTCTACCGAAGCCTCCGAATCCGAAACCAGGGCGGCCAAAGCCTCCAAATCCAAAACCTGGACGGCCAAAACCTCCAAATCCAAAACCTGGACGGCCAAAGCCTCCGAATCCAAAACCTGGACGGCCAAAGCCTCCGAATCCAAAACCTGGACGGCCAAAGCCTCCGAATCCCCCGATACGTATTCTTTCATCATCAGGGTTTATTGAAGTGTGATCTATGAACACTTCATTGGGCATTGTGTGCATTTCAGTATTCAAGTTAGTTCCTCCTCTTTTTTATTTTCACTTAAAGGATATGCATCTACCCACATAAAGGGCTGGGTAAGTGCCCTACTAACAAGAAATTAACTGAAATGAAAAAATTAATTAAAAGAAACTGCCTGGACGGCAGTTTCTTTTTTCACCCTAAATCTCACCTTCGATTCCTTCATTGTTTTCGTTACTTTTGCTCATTTGCTGATTCACAAAGCCGCTGTTATAAGCATCCATGATTTGTTCATTCACTTCATTTATCCCTTGTTCATCTAGCTCGACTGATGATGCAGTCTTTTGTGCTTCCTTTTTATTCATCGAAAATACTCCTCCTTTGCAGTTCTCTCTAAGTAGCTTTCGATATTTTGTGACATTTATGTATGAAAAAGTATTGTATAATTTAGGTAAGGAGGAGATGGCAATGGGACTCAAATATGAAAATATTTTAGTAGCCGTAGATGGATCTAAGGAAGCTGAGTGGGCATTTAAAAAATCAATTGAAGTGGCAAAAAGAAATAACTCCAAGCTTTTACTTGTCCATGTCATTGATACACGTACATTTGCAACGGTCGAGGCTTACGACCGTACAATTGGGGAAAGAGCGGATCGATTTGCTATAGAACTACTGGAAAAGTATAAACAACAGGCATTACATGCCGGTGTGATTGACGTTCAATATGAACTAGAATTCGGTTCACCAAAGATCAGAATTCCAAAAGATATCGCCAAGAAGCACAAGGTAGATTTAATTATTTGTGGAGCAACAGGGCTGAATGCTGTGGAACGTTTCTTCATAGGCAGTGTTTCAGAGCATATTACCCGGTATGCACCATGCGATGTCCTTGTTGTCCGAACGGAAAAAGACATTTAATATCATCAACCAAGTACTTGGAAACTTTCCAGGTGCTTTTATTCTTGATTTATTAAGAGATATTTCTCATGATAGATATTGTGGCTTATAGTAAAATAAAAAACATCAAGCACCTCTGGGGGAAAACGAATGGAAAAACATTTTACTTTTGATGAACGCCTCGGAATTCAATTACCTGAACTCACGAAAGAGTGGAAGGAATATAGCGAACAAGATCAGCACAATATTCTATTTAAGTGGGAGCAAATCCGCGGTTCTATACCTGACCGAATTTCCGAGCTGGAGGGGATTATTAATCAAAAACAGGCCGAGCTATCGAACGAAAGCAATTTCCCGCGCTCATGCATACTTAATTCTGAAATCGCCGAATTAGCTTCGATTATCAATGATTTATGGCTTTGGTACAGAGCGAATCAAAACCTTTCAGAAAAAATTCATCAATAAAAA
>JAUZPT010000072.1 GCA_030705745.1 Bacillota bacterium
AGCAATCCCTTTGAGCGTAAAAAAAGTGATATGCAGAGGCTTGCCTTTATATGACGATAATTGATGAGTGCTTCCATCAGGATAAAAGAAAGAAAAATCAGGAATAGCGTTCCCTGTTTGCAACCGCAAAAAACTGTTTTCTAAATTCTTCGCCATCTGCTGATTAAATGGATCCGAAGAGGCCAGTGCCGCCTCTTTTAACAAACTTGTTCCTTTAGCTGGACTGAGTTCGCCATCTTTAACCATTGAATATATATTTCCAAGTAAGACGGTTTCCCTGACCGGGATACATTTTAAGGATTGATCAACAGACAGCATGTGCATCAAGCCTGAAAAATGAAGCGAATCGGGTATTCCCTTGAAAAGGTTGAGACTTGTGATATACGGTGGGCCCAAATTAAAATACTTAGTGAAATTAGAATAAAGCAATGACTGAAAAGCCGGATTGGTCATAGGAAGTTTTTTACAATCAAAAAATTGATTAAACGCAGACGAGAAGCTCACGGCCCTTGACATCGTCAGATAATCGACCCTGCGTGACTGCATCAGATCCCTGCAAAAAGCATCCGGGGTTTGTTGTATTGCCTCATCGACGGCAGCATTAAAAAGATCAATTTCTTTTTTAGTTGGTCTTTGATGATTGCTTTTTAAAATTAATGAAAGTACCGAATCGGAAAAGACCTGATATGCCTTATTTAATACGATCTGTGGGTTTGTATCCTGGTTGTCCGTAACGATTAGCAAATTTCCCGTATGCTCGTTTAGTGTTGAAGCAAGATCAAAAGAATAATGCCGGTCAGGGTAAAGCAAAGCATCAAGGCCTAATTCGTTGACTGAAATATTGACAATACTCGCAGATGGAACTGAAAAAGAAACATTGAAACTACTGTCAGCTCTTGTCTTTACCGTAGCAAGCCTTTCCCGATCCAAGCTGATATAGTCTTTGTATTTCGAAAGCCGGATAGTAGTACCCGGCTTCATTTTTAGTTTCCCGGAAATGAAGATATTTTGCTGACTAAATGCAGTGTTAGTCAGCAGACAAAAAAGCATGAGAACAAAAAAGAAGTTTTTCATGCGGTTATAATTTGATTAAATTGGTCGCATGGAACTCGCATGCCAGGTTTTCATAGTTGTTTGTGCTTTCAAACATGCTCGGTTCATGCGGTTATAATATGATTAAATTGGTCGCATGGAACTCGCATGCCAGATTTTCATAGTTGTTTGTGCTTTCAAACATGCTCGGTTCATGGTTTTTTGAGAATAACGCCCTCAGGAACAAACTGACTGGCATCACCACTGTATCTTACAATTTCACGAACAATTGAAGAAGTCAGAGACATGTATTCGGGTTGTGTCAAAATGAAAACGGTTTCGATCCCGGGATACAATTGCTTATTAATATTAGCAATACTCTTTTCAAACTCAAAATCGGCAGCAGTTCTCAATCCCCGAAGTAAATAAATTGAATTTACCTTGCGGCAAAAATCTACCGTAAGTCCTTCATAGCTACAAACTCTGACCTTGGGTTCATCTTTGAACACATGATTTATCCATTCAAGCCTTTTTTCCAGAGGGAAATAACCTTTCTTTTCAACATTTACACCAATAGCAACAATGATTTCATCAAAAAGAGGCAAAGCCCTCCTGATAATCGATTCATGGCCCCGTGTAATTGGATCAAATGATCCCGGACAAACTGCAATTCTATTCATGGATTATTGTTCTTTTTGATTAAGCATTTGTTCTTCCAACTGAAAATATGATTTAATCACCTCAATTATAGAAGGGTAAGTATTTTTCATCACCTCGTTCAAATTATCGCGATCAATCCATTGAGCTTTAGTGATTCCCTCTTCAGATTGTGGAACAGGCAAGCTTTGGGTTGAAGTCTTCATAAAATACCACCAGGTAAGCTTCATACATTGTTTGCGCTTTTCTTCGTACAAGTGCCTGGTCCGTATCAATGGATGGATAATAGCCAAATCGCCAATTGCCGTTTCTTCTTCGACTTCTCTTAGAGCTGCTTCATTCTTTTTTTCAAAGGGTTCAATTTTACCTTTTGGTAAGTCCCATTTGCCATAACGAAAAATAAACAGAAACTGACCGGATGAATTCAGCACAAGTCCACCGGCGGCTTCAATTTTTACAAACATAGATAAAAAATCACGGTATAATTGGTTTGGATGATCAGGCTCGTGTAAATATAATCTTAAAGCAAAAGGATTGTTTATGAATCGGTGATATTCGTCGATGAGTGCTGATTTTGAATGAGGATGAGCAAGAACATCCTCAACTTCGAGTTTGAGATCGGAAATTTCCTGAGTGAGGAAAATCGTTTTATGATTAATAAAAACTTTGTACATTTGCTTCATGAAAATGAATGAAGAAACAGCTTTAGCAGTCGCGGAATTTTTATTGCAAATTAAAGCAATAAAATTGGATGTTAATAAACCATTTACCTGGGCATCCGGATTAAAATCTCCAATTTATTGCGATAATAGAAAGACACTCTCCTTCCCTAAAATAAGAACATACATCCGACAGGAGTTTGTAAAACTTATTAATGAGGCATATGGTCCAATGGATTTAGTGGTTGGAGTTGCAACCGGGGCTATAGCACAAGGGGTTTTGGTGGCTCAGGATCTTGGATTGCCATTTGCTTATGTTCGATCCACGAAGAAAGAACATGGCCTTGAAAATAAAATTGAAGGCGTTGTTGAATCCGGACAAAATGTTATTGTTGTTGAAGATTTAGTTTCGACAGGACAAAGTAGTCTCGATGCTGTCAAAGCTTTACGTGATTTTGGTTGCAATGTAAAGGGAATGGTTGCAATTTTCACCTATAACCTGAAAATTGCCGAAGAAAACTTCAAAGCTATGGATTGCTCTTTGAACACCTTGACCGATTATGATCATTTGATAAAAAAAGCCTTAGAACAGGATTACATAAAAGATTTTGATTTAAAATCACTGATAGAGTGGAGAGAAAATCCACAGGAATGGGGAGAAAAATTTAATATTTCGAAGCCCAATATTACATTATAGCTCACGAAAAAGCGTTTTAAAAAAGTTTGGCACTGCTATTCAATTGACTAAAAATGAAAAGATTCGAGAGTAAACGGGTAAATCTAAAGGCTTCTGCACAAACTGTGTTTGCCTTTTTAAGTGACATGTCGAACCTGGGTAAGTTTATGCCTGAACAAGTCACAAACTGGCAGGCCACTGCAGATACCTGCTCGTTTACAATTCAGAATATGACTACTTTGAGCATGAAGATAGCTGAGCGGGTTCCCTTTGAACGAATTGATGTCACTTCTACCGGCAAAACACCATTCCATTTTACGCTTCAACTATTTTTGCTACCGAAAGAAAACGATAATTCGGAAGCTTATTTCGTCTTAAATGCCGATTTGAATCCCGTCTTTAGTATGATGGCTTCAAAGCCACTTCAAAATTTAGTAGAATTAATGGCTTCGAACCTGGAACAGTATTATTCCTGATCATTCTGAAATGACTTTTATAGAACGACGCTATTACAGACAATAAACTACTTCTTTCATTCCGCAATTGTAGATATCCCCTTCGACGCTTTCTAATTTTAATTGTCCATAATTTGTAATTCCCACTATTCGGGCATGCACGCTTTTTTCTTGAACGATGAAATCGTGCCATTCATCAAAACGATAAAGCAAAGAAAGGTAATCGGATTCTATTTTTGCATAGTATTTGGTTTTCAACTGATTGTATCTTATATTAATGAAAGAACAGAGACCGAGTAAACTCTGCTTTAAATCATAGTTTATTCCGCTTATTTGCTTCAATGAGACCGGATTTGGGGCACCACTAAGAAACGACTCCTGATTAACGTTTAAACCTATTCCTACAATACTCTCGGATAAGTTGTTTCCAATAATACTGTTCTGGATAAGCGTTCCACATAATTTCCGGTCACCGATATAAATATCATTGGGCCACTTTATTTTAATGTTCCCATCCGAAGGCAGAAGCGTTTTGACAAAATCTGTAATTCCTAAAGATATTATCTCGGTTAGTCTGAATTGTTCAGCGGGATCAAGAAAATCAGGATAAAGAATAATACTGAATGTCAAGTTTTTATTTACTTCGCTTTCCCAGACATTTTGATCCATTCCCTTCCCTTGAGTCTGCTCGCATGCAATTATGACAGTACCTTCAATTTGTTTTCCGGAATGTAGCAAATTGGCAGCATAGGAATTAGTAGATGTAGTCTGCTCAAGTTCAATGATATGGCTACCGATCATAAGTTTATTCATTTGGTTATTTCCTTAATGCAAAATTATAAACTAAAGTTGGTATAAATCTTGTAAAAGAGGATCTGTTGGTATAGAAATGATTAACAGTGAAATAATTTTTTGTACAACATATTGATTTTAGGCATCAGCCAATAATATAAGTATTTTGGGGTTGCTTATTTTGTTTAACTTTGTAAATTGATTTTGTAAAATTTAAGAATGATTAAAAAAGCAACAGAAAAGTCTGAAACGGCTATGTTGGCCGACATTGTGATCAACGCTATATACGAAAAAAAAGGCGAGAATGTTGTTAAGATTGACATGCGTCCTATCAATAGCCCTATTGCAGATTTTTTCATCATCTGCCAGGGCAGTAATCGTACACAAGTTGAAGCGATTGTCGATTCGATATACGAACAAGTCAAAAAAGCAATTGGCATCTACCCTTCACATGTGGAAGGGCGTGAGAATGCGGAATGGATGCTCGTCGATTATTTCGATGTAGTGGTTCATGTTTTTCAGCCCGAGACACGTGGTTTTTATAAGCTGGAAAGCCTTTGGGCCGATGCCGACATCACTGAAGTGCCAGCGCCTGCTCCAGTCCTAAAAACCCAAAAGGTTTCTTCAAAAAAAGCGGCTACTTCTGTCAACAAATCTAACAAAACGAACTTATAACTGTTACCCGATAAATAAAACTGCACCACATATGGCAGACGACAATAACAAACCCCCTCTTATCCCGGGAAGTAACGGAAAAATTCCCAAACCCAAGTTTAGTTTTTACTGGATTTACATCCTGCTGATAGGTGTTTTTCTGGCGATGACTTTTTTTAACTTCAATGGTTCGACAAAAAAGATCGATGAAGCAAGGTTAAGAAAGTTGATTTCTGAACAATATGTCGAAAAAATTCAAGCGGTCAATAAGGATTATGCCCGGATTTATATTAAGAAAGATAAACTAAGTCTTCCTGAATTCAAAGATGTTCAAAATAACAGGAGTTTCAGTGGCGATGCACCTCAATATACTTTCCAGTTTTCGACACCTGAATCTTTTGAAAAATTGGTTTCTGAAGAACAGGTCAAAAGAGATGCCAAAGGTGACCCCATAATTGAAAACGGGAGGCCTGTAATAGTTGAAAATCCTGTTTATATTGAAAACGTTAGCGAGCGCAATTGGGGAAGTGACTTCTTAGGATTGGTATTTCCAATTTTATTACTGGTTGTGGCCTGGTTTTTTATCATGAGAATGATGAACCGGGGCTCAGGTGGTGGTGGTCAGATATTCAATATTGGAAAATCAAAAGCCCAGTTATTTGATAAAGATACCATGGTTACCATTAATTTTAATGATGTTGCCGGACTGCAGGAGGCAAAAGTTGAAATCATGGAAATCGTTGATTTTTTGAAAAGCCCTTTGAAATACACTCAATTGGGTGGTAAAATTCCAAAAGGGGCATTACTCGTTGGCCCTCCCGGTACAGGTAAAACATTACTGGCAAAGGCTGTTGCCGGTGAAGCCAAAGTACCGTTTTTCTCACTTTCGGGGTCCGACTTCGTCGAAATGTTTGTGGGTGTCGGAGCAAGCAGAGTAAGAGACTTGTTTAAACAGGCGAAAGAAAAAGCTCCTTGCATCATTTTTATTGATGAAATTGATGCCATTGGCCGTGCTCGTGGCCGTAATTCATTTACCGGTGGCAATGATGAACGTGAAAACACGCTCAACCAATTGCTTACTGAAATGGATGGTTTTTCAAGTAACAATGGCGTTATCATTCTTGCTGCAACTAACCGCGCTGATATTTTGGACAGGGCATTATTACGGGCAGGACGGTTTGATAGACAAATTCATGTAGAATTACCGGACCTTGAAGAACGTAAAGCAATCTTTTTGGTTCACATGCGTGGACTCAAATATGATGTTGAAGGTATTAACGTTGAATTTCTCTCAAAACAGACACCCGGCTTTTCAGGAGCTGATATTGCCAATGTATGCAATGAAGCTGCGCTTATTGCTGCACGCAAGGAAAAAGAGACTATCGAGAAGCAAGACTTTATTGATGCCATTGATCGAATTGTAGGCGGACTGGAGAAAAGAAATAAAATCATTTCAAAGCACGAAAAAGAGGTTATCGCTTATCACGAATCAGGACACGCTGCTGTCAGTTGGTTGCTTGAACATGGACATCCATTGGTAAAAGTAACGATTGTACCGCGTGGCAAATCGCTGGGTGCAGCTTGGTATTTACCTGAAGAAAGACAGATTACGACTTTTGATCAGATGTTTGATGAGATTTCATCAGCTCTGGGAGGTCGTGCTGCAGAAGAAATTTTCTTTGGAAAAATCTCAACCGGAGCTTTAAGTGATCTGGAAAAAATCACAAAACAAGCTTTTTCAATGGTGGTCTATTTTGGTTTAAACGATAAGATCGGCAACTTGAGCTTTTATGATTCGACAGGACAACAGGAATACTCCTTTACCAAACCTTATAGCGAAAAAACAGCCGAAACTATTGATAGCGAAATAAGTAAACTGGTCGAATCAGCATATGCCCGTGCGAAAACCATCCTGCTTGAAAACAAGAATAAAGTGGAAAAACTTGCACAACAGTTGCTGACAAAAGAGGTTATTTATCGCGAGGACCTTGAAAACATTTTCGGTGTTCGCCCATTCCAGGAAGAAAAACTAATTCTTGAAAATGGGAATAATCAGGATGCAGAGGCCAAAGAGGCACCTGCAATTCCTGAATCAATTCCTGACGACAAAGGAACCGAATCAGAAAGCAAATCGGAAACCGAATCTCAATCACAAACAAAAGAATAAATTGCATAACAAATGGAAGAAACAACCTCCAAGGAAAAAATGCTGAAAAGTATCCGGAATGCGTTAATTCATAAATCTATTCATCCATACCCTGGTGTAGATTTAGAATCTTCTGTTTATGCACATTCAAATGATACGCTCGATCTGACTTTTGCCGAAGAGTTTACCAAAGCAAACGGACAGTTTGTTTATTGCGAAGATGTCATGGCGTTAGTGGACAATCTGAAGATTATGGCTCATGAAAAAAAATGGACTAACATCTTCAGCTTTGATAATCAACTGTCTAAAGTACTCGAAGCAGCCGAAATAGTGCATTCGTCAAAAGATGAAGATTTTGAGAGCCTAAAGGTTGCGGTCACTTTTTGCGAGAGTCTAATTGCACGATTAGGTTCAATACTCATTTCGTCCCGGCAAACTGCAGGTCGCAGATTAAACATCTATCCGGAAATCCATGTCGTTGTGGCAATGTCATCACAGATAATGCCCGATATCCGGGATGCAATGAAAAAGATCAGGGAGAAATATTCAGGCAGACTTCCGTCGCTGATCAGTTTGATTACAGGACCAAGCCGTACCGCAGGAATTGAAGCTTCACTTGTACCCGGAGGTCAGGGACCAAGTGAAGTATTTGTATTTCTGGTCGATGACACACCGATGAAATCTAATGATGAACAGTGATAATTGGGTCAAAGTCTTTAGCTCTTCGAAAGCATACCTTGTTGAAATAGCACAAGGCGTTTTGGAGGAGGAAGGAATTGAGAGTGTTATCATAAATCAAATTGATTCTGCCTATTTATTTGGCGAATGTGAACTTTATGTCAAAAATGAAGATGCATTCAATGCATTACAAATTATAAGTAAAATTGAAAGTGAATAATTTTATATTACGTACAATCACAGGTATCGTTTTCGTTAGTTTAATCATTTCGTCGATCGTATTTAGTCCATTATTTTTTGCTGTTCTTTTTTTTTGTATAACGCTTTTAGGCCTCCACGAGTTTTTTAAGTTATTGCAAAACGGCGGGAAAGCACCTCAGAATGGTTGGGGATTGGTCTTGGGAGGACTTTCTTTTACGGGACTGACTGCAGTCGCACATGATTGGATGAATGTCAGGTATCTGCTTGCATTAATTCCATTGATGATGATCATATTCATTTCTGAACTTTACAGAAAAAAGCCATTTCCCTTCGAGAACATTGCATTGACATTATTGGGCACCATTTACATTGCCTTACCTTTTGGTTTATTAAATTTTTTCTACCTTCCGGGTAAAAGTTATGCTTTCATCCTTCTGCTTGGATATTTCATCATCTTGTGGATTAATGATACGTTTGCATACTTATTTGGCATGACATTTGGAAAACATCGTTTGTTTGAACGCATCTCACCAAAGAAATCGTGGGAAGGAAGCATTGGCGGAGCATTAACAAGTATCATTGCTGCAGGGTTGCTGGCTTATTTCACTGATTCGTTACCCTTTATTCATTGGATAGCAATTGCAGCAATTATTGTGGTCAGCGGTACACTGGGCGATTTAGTTGAATCCATGTTAAAAAGGAGTCTCAACTGCAAAGACTCCGGAACGATTTTGCCGGGACATGGTGGCATACTCGATCGATTTGATGCTGTTTTGATTTCAGCCCCTTTAATTTTTGTTTATATTCAATTGGTTAATTAACAAGCAAAATGAAAATTCATAAAGAAGGATATCAAATTATTCTTTGGACATTCATCGTTTTAGCAATTATTGCTACGGCCTCCACGCTACTTTTATCGGAATTATTAATTCTTAAATATGGAATATTGCTCGTATGTGCGGGCCTCTTTATTTTTATCGTAAGATTCTTCCGTTACCCGCAACGAAAAATAAGTTTAGGAAGTGAAAATATACTTTGCCCGGCAGACGGAAAGGTTGTAGCCATCGAAGAAGTCGAAGAAAAGGAATTCTTCAAAGAGAAACGGAGACAGGTGTCCGTTTTTATGTCGCCCAATAATGTTCATGTAAACTTCTTTCCGATAGCGGGCAAAGTGGTTTATTCAAAATATCATCCGGGCAAATATCTCGTTGCCTGGCACCCCAAATCGAGCGAAGAAAATGAACGGACAACAGTAGTTATTCAGGGTGAAAATAACCATGCCATATTGATGCGCCAGATTGCAGGAGCAGTTGCACGCCGTATTGTATGTTATGCCAAAGAAAATCAAACTGCTGCACAAGGTGGAGAGATGGGTTTTATAAAATTTGGCTCCCGGGTAGATCTGTTTCTCCCCTTAGATGCAAAGGTTGAGGTGAAGATTGGGCAAAAAGTTATTGGAAGAACAACTATTATTGCCAGATTTTAACAGTCTGATCAATAAATTACTATTTTTATTGCGTTCTTTAAAAGAATTATAAATTTGTCTTATTAAACAGGTTTAATATCGGTCAATATGAAAAAAATAAGTTTATTACTATCCATGCTTGCTTTTGTTAGCTTTGTGGCAATTACACCGGCTACCGCTCAAAATGCAACTCCTAAGAAAAACGCAACAGCCCAGGCTGCTAATCCAAAGGCTAAAAAAGCTTGTTGTGCAGATCCCAAAACATGCAAGTGCAAAATGGCTAAAGATGGCAAGCCCTGTTCTGCGATGAAAAAAGCAGCAACTCCCGCCCCCAAGGCAAAGTAATGTCGTTGCTTTTCCAAAATTGAAGCCACCTTTTGGGTGGCTTTTTTATTTTATTAGTTTATCCTTTCCATATACGGAAGGATATCATAAATGCGGTTGATTCTATGCGTTGGGGCGAGAGAGGTTAGGTTCGAATCAAAAGGATCAAAAAGTACCGTATCCATTCCTATTGCTTTTGCCCCAATAATGTCGACATCCAAATCATCTCCTATCATCAAACTTTCTTCAACCCGGGCTTCTGTATGCTCGAGTGCATAATAAAATATCCCCGCATCAGGTTTTTTACTTCCGGCTTGTTCAGATGTTATCAAAGATTCAAAGTACTTTTCCAACCCTGAATAGGCCAATTTAACGTGTTGAATTTCTTCAAATCCATTCGTCAAAATATGCAGATGGAAACGGCCTTTCAACTGCTCCAGCGTCTCAATTGTACCGGGAAAAAGAGACCCTTTTCGCGGGCTTTTATAGGTATATTCTTCGGAAAGTTTTTCCGCCAACTGTTCATCGTCAATTCCAAAATCCTTTAATGTTATCAGAAAACGGGTATCGCGAAGCTCTTCCTTGCTGATCATATTTTTCCGATAGAGACTCCATAACCTGGTATTATGAACGGTGTAGGCTTCAAAAAAAGCTTGAAGCGAAGGTATTTTTTTCTCATCGGTCAAGTTATCCCTGTAAATTTCAGAAAACGTTTCATGAGAATTTTTTGCAAAATCCCAAAGTGTATTGTCAAGGTCGAAAAAGAGATGTTTATATTTCATTCAGC